>DQED01000188.1:6394-6675 GCA_003525525.1 Desulfovibrio sp. | reverse complement strand
CGCGGCGGCGAAGCCTGCAAAGAAAAAGGCGGCGCGACGCCCGTTGCGTCACGCCGCCGTTTTCGGCTTGTGGGGGTGGTCCGTGCCGGTTGATTGCTTCCCGGAAGGACCTGCGAACAGCGTCTGGTCAAACGCGTATCCGTGGCGGTTTCCTTGCGCGTCCTGCCGTCGCCTGTGCGGTGGGCCGCGGCGGCTAGCGTTTTTTCTGCAGCTTGGCCCGGTATAATATGGCGCTGAGGTTCATGCCAAGCACCAAAACGATGAGCACCAGGGCGGTGCCG
>DQED01000188.1:0-6356 GCA_003525525.1 Desulfovibrio sp. | reverse complement strand
ATATGGTAGGGCAGGGCCATGACCGAGTCCGTGATGTTGGTCGGCAGATAGGGGGTGAAGAACACGGCCGCGGTGAACATGATGGCCGCGGTTTCGCCGGCCACGCGCGACAGCCCGAGGATCGCGCCGGTGAGCATGCCCGGCAGCGCCGCGGGCAGCACCACCAGGCGGATGGTCTGCCATTTGGTCGCGCCGAGCCCGAGCGAGGCCTCGCGGTAGGTCTGGGGCACGGATTTGAGCGCCTCTTCGGCCGTGCCGATGATGACCGGCAGGACGAGGATGGACAGGGTCAGGATGCCGGAAAGCAGGCTCACGCCCAGCCCGAAGAAAGTGACGAAAAAGGCCAGGCCGAACAGGCCGAAAACCACCGAGGGCACACCGGCGAGGTTGTTGATGCCAAGCCGGATCAGGCGCAGCGTGCGGCCCGGGCGGGCGTATTCGTTGAGGTACACGGCCGAGGCCACGCCGAGGGGAAAGGCCACGCACATGGTGCCGAGGCTCAAGTAGATCGTACCCAGGATGCAGGGCAGGATGCCGCCGGCGGTCATGGAGTCGCGGGGCATCTCGGTGAGGAAGCTCCAGGAGATGGCCGGCAGGCCCTTGATGAGCAGAAAGCCGCAGATGAGGACCAGGGCGGCCATGTTGACGAGCGAGGACAGGCCGAACACGCCCCACATGATCTTCTGGGTGCGGTGGCGGCGGCGCAGGCCGGCCTGGGTGATGGTCGTGGCGTTCATGTCGGGGCTCCTTGGCGGCGTGCGGAATCCGGGCGTCTGTCGGGGCGGTTGGGCCTTGGCTACAGGGTGGCCGCGCCGACCTGCTTGTGCTTTTCGGCCACGTGGCTGGCCACGAGGTTGAAGGCCAGGGTGAACAGGAACAGCACGATGCCGATGGCGAAAAGCGCGCGGTAGTGGTTGCCGCGGAAGGCGGCCTCCGCCATCTCGGCGGCGATGCTCGACGGCATGGGCCGCACGGGCGAAAAGATGGAGGTGGGGATGATGGCCGCGCCGCCGGCGACCATGAGCACGACCATGGTCTCGCCGATGGCCCGGGACATGCCGAGCATGACGGCGGTGGAGATGCCCGACAGCGAGGCGGGCAGCACCACCTTGGCGATGGTCTCGAAATGGGTGGCGCCGAGAGCCAGGGAGGCTTCCTTGAGCTCGCGGGGCACGGAGTAGATGGCGTCCTCGGAGACCGAGCAGATGGTCGGCACGGACATGAAGGCCAGCATGATGGCGGCGTTGAAGAGGTTGAGCCCCGTGGCCAGGTCGAACGTCTCCTGGATGTAGGGCGCGACCACGACCATGCCGAAAAAGCCGATGACGACCGAGGGCAGCGCGGCGAGCAGCTCGACCACGGGCTTGAAGAGGTCGCGGGTTTTGCGGCTGGCGATCTCGGAGAGGTAGATGGCGGTCATGACGCCGAGCGGGATGGCGATGGCCGAGGACAGGGCCGTGACCGCGAGCGAGGCCACGATCAGGGGAAATATGCCGAAATCCGGCGGGTCGGACGTGGGATACCACAGATTGCCGAACAGGAAGTCCGTCACCGAGACGACCTTGAAGATCGGCAGCCCCTCGACGAAGAGATAGATCATGATCAGGGCAAGGGCCACGATGGAGGAAAGGGCCGTCAGGAAGAAGATGTTCCTGATCAGGTCGTCCTTGGCTTTTCGCGAAAGGGCCATGTGGTTCTCCCGAGGGGAGCGCCCCGGCGACGCGAGCGCGTGCCGGGGCGCGTGAGTGGTCGTTGCGCGAGCGGACTAGTTGAGCGGCACGAAGCCGACTTCCTTGACCAGCTTCTGGCCGTCGGAGCCGAGCAGAAAGTCGACGAGGCCCTTGACCGCGCCGGCGGGAGCGCCGTTGGTGTAGATGTAGAGGTCGCGGGAAACGGCGTACTTCTTGGACTTGGCGGTCTCGGCCGAAGCGGCGACGCCGTCGACCTTAAGCCCCTTGGTGGAGGCGTCAAGATAGCCCAGGCCGATGTAGCCGATGGCGTTCTTGTTCTTGCTGACGGCCTGGACGACCGCGCCGTTGGAAGCCTGCATCAGGGCGCCCGGGAACACGCGCTCCTTCTTCATGACCAGGCCTTCCCAGGTCTCGTAGGTGCCGGAGGAGGTGTCGCGGGAGATGACGACCACCGGACCCTCGCCGCCGAGGTCCTTCCAGCTGGTGATCTTGCCGGTGTAGAGGTCCTTGAGCTGGGCCAGGGTGATCTCGGAGAGCTTGTTGGCCGGGTTGACGACCGGGACGATGGCGTCGATGGCCACCACGGTCTGGACCGGATTCTCGCCCTTGCTCTTGGCCAGGTCGATTTCCTTCTGCTCCATGGCGCGCGAAGCCATGGCGATGTCCGTGGCGCCGTCGATGAGGGCCTTGATGCCGTTGCCCGAGCCGCCGCCGGAAACGGAAATTTTCACGTCGGGATGGGCCTTCATGTAAGCTTCGACGACTTTCTGCATGATCGGCAGCACGGTGGTGGAGCCGTCCACCTTGATGGTGGTCTCGGCGAAGGCGGTGGAGGCCAGCATCAGGAAAGCGGCCACGATACCAATAAGTTTTTTCATGGAACTCCTCCTCAAAGAGTTTGTCGCGCCACGATTGGCGCGAATTGCCCCAGGTCACGGAAGGAAGCTAGGTTTGGCTTGTTACGAGTTGGTGACAGAGGGGCAAAGAACGCGTGACGTGCTTGGTATTGAAAAATACCTGCATGAATTCATGGTGTTGGGATGGTATTGTGTTACAAGCCTTCCGTGACGCCGGGACGGGCGCACCTCCGCGGCAGGGGCGCCGCCTCCCCGCCGCGACGCCTTGACCCGGCCTGCGCGGAAGACTATGCAGGAAGTGGGCGCAGAGGGAACCCGATCCTTCCGCGCCGTGGGAGACTTCATGACCGCGCCGACCTTCATCCTTTCGCCGTCGCTACTGTCCGCGGACTTCAGCCGCCTGGCCGACGAGCTGGCAGCGCTGGAGGAGGCCGGCCTCACCTGGGCCCACCTCGACGTCATGGACGGCCGCTTCGTGCCCAACATCACCTTCGGGCCGCCGGTCATCGCTTCCATGCGGCGCAAGAGCCGCCTCTACTTCGACACCCACCTCATGATCGAACGGCCCGAGCGCTACCTGTCCGCCTTCCGCGACGCCGGCTCCGACCTCATCTGCGTCCATGCCGAAGCCACGGTCCACCTGGAGCGCGCGGTCGCGGAAATCGCCCGCCTGGGCGCCGCCCCCGCCGTGGCCCTCAACCCGGCCACGCCCCTGTCCATGGTCGAGTACCTGCTGCCGCAGCTCGACATGGTGCTCGTCATGACCGTCAACCCGGGATTCGGCGGCCAGTCGTTCATTCCGTTCACCATGGACAAGGTCAAGGCCCTTGCCGCCATGCGCCGGGAACGCGACCTGTCCTTCCGCATCCAGGTGGACGGCGGGGTCACGCCGGACAATACCGCCGCCCTGGTCGCCGCAGGGGCCGACGTGCTGGTTTCCGGCTCGGCGTTTTTCGGCCATCCGCCCTACAAGGAGCGTCTGGATGTCTTTCACGCGGCGGCCGCGACGCGGGCCACGTAAGGCGACATCCGCCAACCGGCGGCCCGGGGGCCGCCTTTGCCGCGAACCCGCGCGCGCCTTTGGCGCGTCCGAGTCCGCCGGCCGTCTTTCGCGCCTTTCCTCCATCCTCGACGCCCTGGACCAGGGCATCGCCTTCGTTTCGCCCCAGGGTACGGTGGTGGAGGCCAACGACCGCTGCCTGGCGCTCGTCGCGGGCGCCCGGGAATCCGTCCTCGGCCGGGGCATCGACGTCCTCGACCTGGAAACCGAGGACTACCAGGCCAGCGCCTTCCTGGACCTCTTCCGCCGCGGCGCGGCCCACGCCCCGGTCTCTTTCGACCGCCGCTTCGGCGACCGCGACGTCACGGTCAAGCTCCAGCCGGTCTTCGACGGCGCGGCGTTCACCGGCCTCGTCGTCTCCTTCATCGACGTTACGCCCATGGTCGAGGCCCGCCTGTCCGTGGAGCGCGAAAGAAGCTTTCTCGAACAGGTCATCACCATCGCCGGCGCGGCCATCTGCATCGTCAACCGCGACGACGAGGTGCTGACCGTCAACGACGAGTTCACGGCCATCACCGGCTACGAACGGGACCAGGCACTGGGCTGCAAACGCTCGGCGCTGCTGCGCGAATCGCCGCCGTCGCCCTGTCCCGGAGCCCCGGACGCCACGGCCGTGCGCCAGAGCCTTTCGCGCATCATGACCCGCGACGGCCGCCGCCTCACCATCCGCAAGAACGCCGCGCCCCTGCGCGACGACCAGGGCCTCGTCACCGGCGGCATCGAATCCTTCACCGACGTCTCGGACCTCATCCGGGCCAGTCAGGAGGCCGAGGAAGCCAGCCGCATGAAGTCGGCCTTTTTGGCCAACATGAGCCACGAGATCCGCACGCCCCTCAACGCCATACTGGGGCTGGCCAATCTGCTGCTCAAAAGCGACGCGGACCCGAGCCGGCGCGAAAGCCTCGAAACCATGCGCTCCGCCGGCGAGGGCCTGCTCGTTATTTTGAACGACATCCTGGATTTTTCCCGCATCGAGGTCGGCCGCCTGGAGATTCGCCCCGCTCCCGTGGACATCGGCCGCCTTCTCGAAGACGCGCGCCGGGTCATGGCCCCCATGGCCGAGGAGCGGGGGCTTGTCCTGGCCCTCGAACGCGACCCCGCCCTGCCCCGGGTCCTCGTGTGCGATCCCGTGCGGCTCAAGCAGATCCTGCTCAACCTGCTCTCCAACGCCTTGAAATTCACCGAACGCGGCCGGGTGACCCTCGCCGCCGTGCGGGCGCATGCGCAAACGGCCGGCATGACCGGGACGGCCATCCGGTTCCAGGTCGTGGACACCGGCGCGGGCATCCCCGAAAGCATGCGTCAGCGCATCTTCGAGCCCTTTGTCCAGGCCGGCGAGGACGTCGCCCGCGAGCACGGCGGCACGGGCCTGGGGCTTTCCATTTCCGACCGCCTCGTGCGCCTGCTCGGCGGCACGGGCCTGGACGTCGTCAGCGCCCCGGGCAAGGGCAGCACGTTTTCCTTCACGCTCAATCTGGACGAGCCCGACGGCAAACCCGCGGCCCCGCGCCCGGGCGCGCCCCTGCCGCCGGCCGTGGACCTGGGCGGACTGCGGGTGCTCGTGGCCGAGGACAACCCCTTCAACCGCTTCCTGCTCCAGAAAATCCTCGAGAAGCTCGGCGTGGGGCGGCAGGCCTACGCCGACGACGGACTCAAGGCCCTGGAGATGCTGCTGGCCGCCAAGGAAGAGGACACGCCCTACGACGTCGTGTTCATGGATCTGCGCATGCCCGGCCTCGACGGCCTGGAAGTCTCCCGCCGCGCCCGGCAGGCCGGCATCGCCACCCCCATCGTGGCGCTGACCGCGCAGGCGTCGCCAGACGACGCCGCCAGATGCCGGGAGGCCGGCATGACGGCCTTTTTCGCCAAGCCCTACCGCATCAGCGACCTGGAAAAGGTCCTGGTCGCCCTGGTCGGGGACGCGACCGCCTCCGACCTATGACGCCCGCCGACATCGTGCGGCAAGCACGCGATTTTCTGGAGAATCGGCAGATGCTCTCGCCGCAGGAGACCGAAAGCGCCCTGGATGTCGCCGCCTTCGTCCTCGCCCGGTCCCTCGAACGCCTGGACGCCGCCGTCGCGGCCGGTGACGGCCAGGCCTGCGTCGAAGCCGCCCACGGGCTCAAGGGCAACCTGCTCAACCTCGGCCTGCCCGAACTTGCCGGCACGGCCCAGGCGATCCTCGACAAGGCCCGTGAAGGAGGCTACCAGTCCCTCCAGACCGGACGGGAGACGCTTGCCGCGGCCCTGGCTCCGTTGCTCGCGCGACGCATGATATGACGGTGCGGCCCTCGCCCCGGCGTCGCCATCCCGTCCGCTTCACGAGGCTTGCATGAAAATCGCCGATTACGTCACCGCCGGAAAATCCATCTACGTCGCCGGGCACCGCGGCCTGGTCGGCACGGCCCTCGTGCGCGCGCTCGCCGCGCAGGGCGCGCGCGTCCTCACCCGTACCCACGCCGAACTCGACCTGACCCGCCAGGACGCCGTCCGGAACTTCTTCGCGGCCGAAAAACCGGCCGCCGTGTTCCTCGCCGCGGCCAAGGTCGGCGGCATCCATGCCAACGAAACCTATCCGGCCGATTTCATCCGCGACAATCTGCTCATCCAGACCAACGTCATCGACGCCGCCAGAATCTCCGGCGCGGAAAAACTCGTCTTCCTCGGCTCCTCCTGCATCTACCCCCGCATGGCCCCGCAGCCCATCCCCGAGGAGTCGCTGCTCACCGGCCCCCTGGAAGAAACCAA
>DQED01000269.1 GCA_003525525.1 Desulfovibrio sp. | reverse complement strand
CCCGGCCCAGGCGTTGCCCTCGGGGCTCCAGTGGGTGTCGCGGCCGGAATAGGCGCCGTGGCCGTCCGGGGTGGTGCCGGCCAGGCACGGCGTCAGGTCCAGGATGTCGTCCTGGGGCAGGCCGACGAGGCGGGCCAGCTCCCNNACGCGGCCGGGCAGGGCGAAATCGGCGTCCTTGACGTCCTTGTCCAGGGCCTTGGCCGCGGCCGCCCCCACCTGCGGCGAGACGGCCGCCTCCGGCGGGGAGAGCATGACCAACACCGGCTTGCCCGAGGCGCGCAGCCTGGCCGCCGTGGCCAGCAGCAGCTCGTACCAGGGGATGTCGTTTTCGTAGGCGAACATCGTGTCCTTGAAAAACGGCTTCATGGTCGAGCGGCGCTCCGAGGCCATCTGGTCCGGGGACAGGGGCAAAAGCGACCGGTAGCGCTTGTCCGCCCCGTCGGGCAGCACGCCCAGGGCGTCGAGGTCGGGCAAAAAGAGCAGGCGGCGCAATTCCTTGTCGCTTTGCAGCTTGAACAGCACCTGCGCCTTGATGAAATCCATGAAGCGGAACGGATACTGGTGCGGCACGAGGGTGTAGGCGCCGTAGGCCATGCCCAGGCGGCAGAGGTCCGCGAGATTGCGCCTGAACGCGGCCGGGTCGTAGGGCGTCTTGCGCACGTCGTTGAAGTCGTTGCCGAGGTAGACGTTGAACACCACGGCGTCGTACTCCAGGGCCTGGCTCCAGAAGTAGAAGCGCTCCAGGTAGTCGGGAAAGGAGATGGAGGGAAAGCCCAGGTTGACCACGCGCACGCGGCGGTCGAGCCCCATGGCGTTGAGATTTTTTTCTATGGCGGCGCACAGGCCGTATTGCGGCTGGGTCACGGAAAAGGTGAAGGAGTCGCCGATGGCCAGGATGCGGAACTCGTCCCGGGGCTTTTTCTTTGGCACGACGTCGTGGTGGTCGTTTAAGAGCATCGCCTCCAGGGAATAGTCCGGGGCGTCCCTCCTGGCGTAGGAAAAGACGTGTTCCTTTTCGTAGCGGCGAAAGAAGAAGTCCACGACGAAGCACACGGCCACGACCTGGACGACGACGAGCAGCGCGATGCCGAGGGCGCGAAGGATACGACGTTTCATGGGCGGCAAGGGAATCGGGTTGGCCGGTTGCGGCCGGTTGCGCCCGGTCGGGCCGGGAAGGGCCGCACCCTACGTCGCGCGGCCCCGGCTGGCAAGGCGCGGGAAGCAGTCCCGGACACGCGCAGCGCCCCCGAAAAAGCGCATGCCTTTTCAGGGGCGAGAGCGTGCACAAACGGCGCGCCCGAAAAAACCGCGCTAGTGCTTGAGCACCGCGCCCTCGCCGACGAAAACGACCGAACCCGCCGGCGGCGGCCCCGATTTCGCGCCCAGGGCGCTGCGCGCCTTGGCCGAGCCGAAGAGCGTGCGGTAGCCGAAGGAAATGGCGTAGTCCCCGGCGGCGCTTCCGGCCGGGTCCAGGACGAATTCGAAGGGCACTGCCGCGTCCGGAGCAAGAGGCAGGCCCGGATAGGTCTTTTCGGCCTTGGCCAGGACGTTGCCGGCCGGGTCGCGCAGGTAGGCGGCGAAGGTGACCTCCTCGGCGCGGTCGACCCAGGGCGGCAAATCGCCGGTCACGGGCGTGGCGCGGCCGCGGATGACGAAGGACTGGCCGGAAAGCGCGCCCGCGAATTCGAACCGCCAGTACTTCATGGCGATGACCGTGGGCGGCCCGGCGACGATGGGCTTCGACTCCAGATGGGACACGGAAAGCGTGGCGCAGCCGGCAAGAAGCGCCAGAAGGCACCCTGCGGCAACGAAAGCCGGAAACCGGCGCGTCAGGCGTCGCGAAATACGCATCTCCCCTCCCCCAAGGCCGCCGGCTACTTCCCGGGCGGGCCGGCCAGGATCATTTCCGCAAGAGTCATATCCACCTTGGGCGGCCGGCCCGGCCGACTGCCCCACAGTTCCATTTCCAGCGCCGCCAGGCGCCTCAGCAGCGGCGTGCGGTCCATGGCCTTGCCGCCCTTGCCCTCGGCCGTCAGGCGCTGGCACGGGCCGCAGCCCGGAAACTCGCGCACGCCCATGGAGCCGATCAGCACGTTGGGCACGCCGTGCAGACGGCAGATCATGAGCCGGTGGTCGTAGAGCCCGCACAGGCCGTCGTCGTTGAGCGGGCACATGACGCGCGGCGTCTCCCCGCGCGAAAGCGCCTCGCGGCAGGCGTCCACGTACTCCCGGGCCCGGGCGGCGTAGGCCTCGCGCTGCCCGGCGGGCAGGGCGTCGAGGCCCGCGTGCAGATAAAGCCATTCGGCGTGGGTGTGGTGCTGGAAAAAGCTCACGCAGCAGTTCTCGGCGCAACCCGCGCAGTCGAGTCCGGCGGCGGCGGCGGCGGCCGTGTAGGCCGCGTCCATGTCGGCGTAGAGCTTCGCGAGCTTGGCCAGGACGACCCGGCGGCGCGAGGCGGGAAACGGTGCGGTCACGAAGCGATTCCTTCAAGGATTTGCGCGGCGCACGCCTCGGGCGAAACGCCGCAGCTCGTTACGGTCAGGTCGGCGGCCGCGGCGTAGAGCGGCTGCCGTTCGGCAAAGACCTCGGGCAGCGTCATCCCGGGCGGCACGACGAAGGCGCGCTGGCCGGGATCGCCGAGGCGCGCCAGGAACGTGTCCAGGTCGATGGACAAAAAAACCAGCGGACCGCAGGCCTTGAGCCTGGCCACGGCGCGCGGCGCGTAGATGACCGAGCCGCCGGTGGCCACCACGCAACGCTTGACGCCAAGCCCGGCGACGACGTCCTCTTCCAGGCGCAGGAATCCCTCGAGCCCGAGCCTCTCCAGAAGCGACGGCAGGCTGGCCCCGGCCGTGGCCTCGATGAGGCGGTCCGTGTCCAGGCTGGCCCAGCCCAGACGGCGGGCGAGCAGCGAGGCCAGGGTGGTCTTGCCCGCCCCCGCCATGCCGATGAGGCTCACGCAGCCCTCGTCGGAAATCCGTCCCAAAAGTGATGGTTGCATGTGCGTCTGCCCGGCCCGAGGCGGCCTTGACGACCCTAGCCTTTTTCACCGCGAATGCCTAGCCGGCCTTACGCGTTGTCAGCGGGGCGGCGTTTGGCTACAAAGGCCCTGCGCGACGCCGGACTCGGCTTCGCGCCAAGGGGAGGCCATGTCCGACACCACCATGCGGCTCATTGCCGCCTACACCGAGGACGCGCTCGCATTGCGCGCCCGTTTTTTCAGCGAGAACGCGGCCCTCGTGGACGACGCGGCCCGGACCGTGGCCGTTTCCCTGGCCCGGGGCGGCAAGATCCTTTTTTGCGGCAACGGCGGTTCGGCCGCCGACGCCCAGCACCTGGCCGCGGAGTTCGTCAACCGCTTCGAGCTGGAACGCCCGCCCCTGCCCGCCCTGGCCTTGACCACCGACTCGTCGATACTTACCGCTATCGGCAACGACTACGGATTCGACCAGGTCTTCGCCAAGCAGGTGCAGGCCCTGGCCCGGCCCGGCGACGTGGTGGTCGGCATCTCCACCTCCGGCAACAGCCCCGACGTCCTGGCCGCCCTGCGCGCCGCCCGGGAGAAGGGCTGCGTGACCATGGGGCTGGCAGGAAAAAACGGAGCCATCGTGACCGCCTGCGACCTGGCCCTGCTCGTGCCCCACGAACGCACGGCGCTCATCCAGGAGGTGCACATCGCCATCGGGCACCTGCTGTGCAAGCTCACCGACCACTACCTCTTCGAGGCGGTCATGGAGCTCGAGCCCTACCTCGAAGGCCGGTAGGGCGTCCGTCGTCGGCCATGATCCCTTTTTTGCGAAGGAGTCCCAGTCCATGCCCATTTACGAGTACATCTGCGAAAAATGCGGCGCGCAGTTCGAGGATATCGTGTCCGCTTCGGCCACGACCTGCCCGCCCTGCCCGAAATGCGCCTCGGGCGACACGAAAAAACTGATGTCCACCTGCCGGACGCGCACCGGCGGCGGCCAGACC
>DQED01000197.1 GCA_003525525.1 Desulfovibrio sp. | reverse complement strand
TAGGCCCCGGTGTCGGCGGCCATGACCACGGCCAGTACGAACACGGTTTCAAGCGCCGGGAAAAGGCACAGAAAGCGCAGGGGAAACGGGATGTAGAGCAGGGCGGCGACGAGCGTGCCCCGGGGCGGCGCGGTCTCGTCCCCCCGGGCGAAGCGGCCGAGGAAGGCGAACTGCTCGAGCCAAAGCGCGACGCCGAGGCAGGCGACGAAAACAGGCCATCCCCCGGCCACGGCGCTGCCCACGGCCACGGCCCCGAGCGCGAGACCCGCGGTCTCGAGCGCAGGCCCCGGCCTGCCGCACATGGCGAAATATTCCCGCATGCCCACGACCGCCGCCGCGGCGACGAGCACGGCAAGAACCCAGCCGCCGGCCCAGACAGCCGCGAAAAGGACGGGCAGGCCGACCACGGCGGTCAGCCAGCGTGATTTGAACGATGCGCCGAACATGGTGTCCTGAAGTTCTCCCGGAAGCGTCCGCAACGCCGCGCAGCCGCAGGGCCGCACCCCGCGCCGCCGGCACGGCCTCTTACGCTAGTGCAAAAGCGCCCATGCGTCCAATGCCGCGCGCGGCTCGCCGCGGCAGGTCATTCCCACCAGGTGACCGGTTCGAAGGTCACGGGCATGACCGCGGCCAGCCCCGGCAATACGGACTGCTCGATCAGGGGACGCAGCCGGCCCTTGAGGCTCTTGTAATAGATGTCGAACTCCACCACGAACCAGGCGTCGCCGTCGGCCAGGCCATCGGACACCACCATGAGGTATTCGAACCCCTGGCCGAACCGGGTCGCGCCCGTGGCCGCGTCCGCGGCCTGGGCGAAACGGGAGAAGCGGTCGAACACGCCGGCCAGGGCCGCGCGCGGGGCCGGGGCGTCGTCGAGGTCGGTCTGGAAGGTCAGGGTGAGGTAGCCCGAACCGTCGGGGCGCACGAATTCCGCGATCTTGAGCACGCCCTCCTTGGCCTGGCCGTCGAGGCCCAGGTCCAGGGAAAAGCCCGTGAAGCCGGAAAGCTGTTCGTGGGCCTTGAGTTCGCGCAGCTGCTGTTTGAGATCGATGACGTCTTCGGCCATGGAAGCCTCCGGGAGACGGATCGTTTCGGGAAACTGCGGCTTGTAAAAGCCTTCCCGGAGACGTATGCTTTTTTCATGCGATTGGCCACCGTGATCCCGTCTCCCGCCGCCCGGGGTACGTCTTGAGCGACGGGCACTACTACCAATCCCTCACGCGCGTCCTGGTGGCCTGGATGGCGGCGGTCGCCCTGGCCCCGCTGCTCGTCTGCGCCCTGGTGCTCGGGAACCAGTTCCACACCGCCTATCGGGCCAAGGTCGTGGCCCACCTGGAGGAGCTCGTGCTCAAGCACAAGCAGCAGGTGGGCGCGTTTTTGCGGGAATCCGCCGCCGAGCTGCGCGTGCTGGCCGAAATCGCCCCCTTCGACGACTTCACCGACGACCGCCGCCTGGCGCTGCTGCTTGCGACCATGCAGCACGAGCACGGCGGCGTGTTCGTGGATCTCGGGCTCGTGGACGCCGCGGGCGTGCTCCTTTCCTATGCCGGGCCGTTCCGCCTGGGCCGGGCGGACTATGCCGAGGCCCCGTGGTTTCGCGCCGCCAGGAAGGGCGACCTGACCGTCAGCGACGTCTTTTTGGGCCTGCGCGGCCTGCCGCACTTCGTGGTCGCCGTGCGCGTGGCCCATGACGGGCGCGAATACCTGGTGCGGGCGGCCATCGATTTCGCCGCCTTCAACCGGCTTGTGGAAAACATCGGCCAGGGCGCCACGGGACAGGCCTTCATCCTCAATTCCCGGGGCGAGCTGCAGACCACGCCCAAACGCGCCCCGAAGCTCGACGCGCCCTTTCTGCGCGCGAAGATCTGGAGCGGCCCGGGCGGCACGCCGGCCCAGGCCGAGGACCAGCCGCTCGTTTTCACCCACGAGGACCCGGAAACGGGACGCCAGCTCCTGTACGTGGCCAGCGTGTTCAAGGACGGCGACTGGGCTCTGGTCTACCAGCAGGACGAGGCCGACGCCTTCCCGGCGTTCTACCGGACGCGGCTGCTCGCCATCGCCATCGTGGTGCTCGGCGGCATCGGCATCCTGGTCGCCAGCTGGGTGCTGGCCAGGCGCATGGTGTCGCGCGTGGCCGCGGCCGACGCCGAGCGCGACCTCCTGAACGACCAGGTCATCGAGGCCGGCAAGCTGGCCTCGGTCGGGGAACTCGCCGCCGGCATCGCCCACGAGATCAACAACCCCGTGGCGATCATGATGGAGGAGGCCGGCTGGGTCTCCGACATCCTGGCCGACGACGACTACGGCACGCCGGCGAACATGACCGAGATGCGCCGCGCCCTGGACCAGATCCGCCAGCAGGGCGTGCGCTGCAAGGAAATCACGCACAAGCTCCTGAGTTTCGCCCGCAAGACCGACGAGCGCATCAAGGAGCTCGATCTCAACGAGCTGGTGGCCGAGATGGCCGAGCTGTCCGAAAAGCGCGCCCGCTACGTCAACGTGCGCATCGCGACCGACCTGGGCGAAGGCCTGCCCCACGTGGCCGGCTCGCCCTCGGAGCTGCAGCAGCTCGTGCTCAACCTCGTCAACAACGCCCTGGACGCCATGGAGCGCAACGGCGGCGACCTGATCCTCGCCACCCGCCTTGCCGGCGACCGCGTGGTGCTCTCCGTCAGGGATACGGGGCACGGCATGCCCAAGGCCGTGGCCGCGCGCATCTTCGAGCCCTTTTTCACCACCAAGGCCGTGGGCAAGGGCACGGGCCTGGGGCTTTCCATCTGCTACGGCATCGTGAAGAAGCTCGGCGGCGAAATCAGCGTGGAATCCGCGCCGGAGCAGGGCACGACCTTCCGCATCGCCCTGCCGGCGGCGGGCAAGCCCGAGGGCGACGCGCCCTCCGCCCCGCCGCAACAGGCCTGAGGGACCACGAGGACAGACATGAGCGAAGCGATCCCCCTGCGGGTCCTTTTGGTGGACGACGAGGCGGGCTTTACCGACGTGCTGGCCAAGCGCCTGCGCCGCCGGGGTCTTGCCGTGGAGGTGGCCCAGTCCGGGGCCGAGGGCCTGCGGCTGCTGCGGGAACGCGATTTCGACGCGGCCGTGTGCGACCTCAAGATGGTGGACATGGACGGCATCGAGGTGCTCAAGGTGTTTCGGAAGATGGTGCCGGCCATGCCCGTGATCATGCTCACCGGGCACGGTTCCGAAGAGGCGGCCAAGGACGGCATGCAGGCCGGGGCCGCCGACTATCTGCTCAAGCCCTGCGACATCGACGAACTGCTCGCCAAGCTCGCCGCGGCCGTGGCCAAGGCCAAGGTCGGCCCCGCCTGATTCGCTGCCGGGCAGAAATGCTTGCGAAATGTGGTCAGGAAGAACGCCTCCGGCGGCCAAACGGCTACCGCCCTCTGGACTCCCTGCAAGGATTTCGGACAGCTCTGATGCGGGAACAATCGGGAGCAGCTGGAAACGGCCCTTACGTTGCAATTGCATCGCTCGTTACCTCGTTGCGGGATTCCAAAGGACATGAGCCCCTTGGCCGCCGGAGGCATCTCCCCGAGCACTCTCTCGAAGGAATCCTTATATGACCGATGATGTCGCCCTTTTCAACGCCAGGGCCGCCGCCTGGGACGCCAGTCCCCACCGCCGCAAACTCGCGCAGGACATCGCCGCGGCCATGGAGCGGGCGGGACTTTTCCGCCAGCCCGTGCCCGACGCCCTGGATTTCGGCTGCGGCACGGGCCTGCTTACCCTGGAACTCTCCCGCCGCTGCGAACGCGTCACGGGCCTGGATTTCTCGCCGGGCATGCTCGCCGCCCTGGACGCCAAGATCGAGGCCGCGGGGCTCGGCAACGTGGCCACCATCCTGGCCGACATCGCCGCCGGCGATCCCCTGCCCGGGCGCTACGACCTCGTGGCCAGCGCCATGGCCCTGCACCACGTGGCCGAAC
Organism: Desulfovibrio sp.; assembly: GCA_003525525.1. GTDB lineage: Bacteria > Desulfobacterota > Desulfovibrionia > Desulfovibrionales > Desulfovibrionaceae > Solidesulfovibrio. Next base: position 4,758 of record DQED01000197.1, on the reverse strand, counting down.
TGGACGCCGTGCTGCGGCGCCTCTTCGCCGCCGCGCAAAAAGGTGGCCGCATCGCCCTGGCCGACCTCGACAGCGAAGGCGGGGCCTTTCACGACGACAACGCCGGCGTGCACCATTTCGGGTTCGACCGCCTGGAACTGGCCGACACCCTGGCCGGCATCGGCTTCACCGACATCGACGCCGCGACCGCGGCCGTCATCGAGAAGCCCGGGCCGGGCGGTTCCCTGCGCAGCTTTCCGGTTTTTTTGATGACCGCCAGGAAGCCCTGATCGTCTTGCCCCGACATCCCGGGGGGTTGCCGCCGCAGCCGCGTTTTCGACGCCCCCTACCCCGTGCGGCAAAAATGTATTATAGGGCCTTCCCACCCAACGAAACAGAGGACTTTTCATGATCGGCATATCCAAGCTTTACTGCGGCGGGGTGGAACCCTCGGACGCGCTGCGCTACGGCCGCCAGTCCGGCAAGCTCCCGTCCCACCTGCTGCAATTCTCCAAGGACAAAAAGCCCGTCGTGGTCTGGAACATGACCCGGCGCTGCAACCTCAAGTGCGTGCACTGCTACGCCAAGGCCGTGGACCCCGAAGGCGTGGACGACATCGGCACGGCCGAGGCCAAGACCATGATCGACGACCTGGCCGCCTACGGCGCGCCGGTCATGCTCTTTTCCGGGGGCGAGCCGCTGGTGCGCAAGGACCTGGCCGAACTGGCCTCCCACGCCACCGCGCGCGGCATGCGCGCCGTCATCTCCACCAACGGCACGCTGATCACCCGCGACAAGGCGCGCGAACTCAAGGCCGTGGGGCTGTCCTACGTCGGCATCTCCCTGGACGGCGGCGAAGAGGTCCACGACCGCTTCCGCGGCGTGGCCGGCTCCTACAAGAAGGCCTTGCAGGGCATCGAGAACTGCCAGAAGGAAGGGCTCAAGGTCGGGCTGCGCTTCACCATCAACAAGCGCAACGCCGGCGAAGTGCCGCTTCTCTTCGACCTCCTGCGCGACCTCGAAGTGCCGCGCATCTGCTTTTACCACCTGGTCTACGCCGGGCGCGGCTCGGAGCTCATCAAGGAAGACCTGGACCATGCCGCCACGCGGGCGCTCGTGGACCTCATCATGGACCGCACGCGGGCGCTGCACGACGCGGGAATTCCCAAGGAAGTGCTCACCGTGGACAACCACGCCGACGGCCCCTACGTCTACCTGCGCCTGCTGCGCGAGGACCCGGCCCGGGCGGCCGAGGTCAAGGAGCTGCTCTCCTTCAACGAGGGCAACAGCTCCGGCCGCGGCATCGGCTGCATTTCCTGGGACGGCAAGGTGCACGCCGACCAGTTCTGGCGCAACCACGTGTTCGGCAACGTGCGCGAACGGCCGTTCTCCGAGATCTGGGACGATCCGAACATCGAACTGCTGGCCAAGCTCAAGGACAAGAAGCGCCACGTGACCGGGCGCTGCGCGACCTGCCGCTATCTCGAAATCTGCGGCGGCAACTTCCGCGCCCGGGCCGAGGCCGTCTCGGGCGACGTCTGGGGTCCCGATCCGGCCTGCTACCTGACCGACGACGAGATCCGCCCCGACAAGTAGCGGGCGCATCGGACGACGGACGCGAAAAAGGGCCGTGCGCGTGGCGTACGGCCCTTTTTGCATGGAATCGAAAAAAAGAAATGAGCTGGGCACTAAAACCGAGTAGCCGGATGGGCTGCTCCTTTAAGGGAGTCCAGAGGGCGAAGCCCTTTGGACGCCGGAGGCTTCCCTTCCCCTCCCCCTCTCTTGCCCGCCCTAGAACAGGGTGTGCTGGTCGGGGCGCAGGCCGCGGATCGACAGCAGCGCCTCTTCGGCCCGGCGGCGCATGCGGAAAAGGGCCCGCAGGCAGGTCAGGTCGTTTTCGCCGGCGATGGCCGAGAGGGCTTCCACGGCCACGGCCAGCTTGGCCGTATCGTCCATGGTCGGGACGGGCCCTGCCTTGGCGACGGTAATGGTGTCGAGATCCTTGACCTTGGCCAGCGATGCCGCGCTTGCGCTCATTGCTTCCTTCTCCCCCAGGCCACGCCCGTGGCGGTTGTTTTTGTCGGGGGGCGTCATACTCCCGGCCCGCGAGCCTGTAAAGCGTTCCCGCGCCAGTTGACCACGCCCGGGAAAAGGGAATATAAGACAATGGAAACCGCGCAAATTATCCAACAAGCGGCGCGGAAAGGATCGCATTGTGGGCAGGCTTCCCGTGGATGCGCTCGAACCGGGCATGGTGCTGGCGTCGGACCTCCTGGGGTCTGACGGCAAGATGCTGTTGCCAAAGGGCATGACGCTCACGGACAGCCTCATCGGCAGCCTGCGCAAGCGCGGCGTGCCCGGGGCCGACGTGGCCGATCCCGGGAGCGGTGACGCGGACGCGGGAGACGTGACCGAGGCGCTGCTCCAGGAAAGCGCCGCCCATGTCGCGCGCCGGTTCCTGGCCAACGACCTGTCCCATCCCGCCATCGCCGCGCTTTATGAAATCGCCGTCATGGCCCAGGCCCGCGCCCTGGCCGACGGCGTGCCCATCGCGCCCGAGATCGGCCCCAATCCCCGGGCCGAGTCCATGGGCGACCTCTTTTTCCGCGAAGAAGGCGGCGTGGAAGACCTCGTGGACAGCGAGGTCAAGCTGGCGTCCTTCCCGGACATCTATTTCAAGATCCGCCAGGTGCTCGATTCGCCCGTGAGCAGCTCGTCCCAGGTGGCCGACGTCATCAGCAAGGACACGAGCCTGACGGCCAAGCTCCTAAAGCTCGTCAACAGCCCGTTCTACGGCCTGCCCCACCGCGTGGACTCCATCAGCCGGGCGGTCATGGTGCTCGGCAGCCAGGAAGTCTCCACCCTGGCGCTCGGCATCGCGGCCATGAACGCCTTCAAGGACATTCCCCCGGAACTGATCAACATGCGCACGTTCTGGGAGCATTCCATGGCCGTCGGCGTCTTTGCCCGGCTGCTTGGCGACGCCGCCGCCGGCAAGGGGTCCGAACGCCTGTTCGTGGCCGGCGTGCTCCACGACATCGGCCGGCTCGTCATCTTCAAGAAGCTTCCCCACGCCGCCGTGGAGGCCATCTATTACGCCAAGGGCAACATGACGCCCCTGTGCGTGGCCGAAAACGAGGTGCTGGGTTTTTCCCATCCGCTGATCGGGGGGCTTTTGCTCAAGGCCTGGAAGTTCCCCGAGGCCCTCGTGACCACGGTTTCCTGCCACCATACGCCGTCCTCCTGCGCGGGCGACGTCGAGGCGGCCGCCCTGCATCTGGCCGACATCATGGCCGTGGCCCTCGGGCACACGCCGCCGGCGTCGGTGATGGTGCCTGCGCTCGACCCCGGGGCCTGGGCCACGCTCGGGCTCGAACCCGACCGCCTGACCGCGGTGGCCGAGGCGGGCCGGGACCAGATCGACGAAATCGTGGGCGCCTTCTTCCCGGTTCGCAAGAACTGATCCAACACAAGCAAGCGAGGTTATGCATGGCTTTCGGCGATTTTCATCGCGGCCGCCGGTTGCGCCGTACGGCGTTTTTACGCGACATGGTGCGCGAGACCGAACTGCGTCCCGACGACCTCATCCAGGGCTATTTCGTGGTGGACACGCCCGAAGCGGATTTCGAGAAGCCGCTCGGCTCCATGCCCGGCCAGTCCCAGCTCTCCGTGGAAAAACTCGTCGCCCGCGCGGGCGCGGCCATGGACATGGGGCTGCGCTCGGTGATCGTGTTCGGCCTGCCTGAGAAAAAGGATCCGGCCGGCTCCGGGGCCTACGCCGACGACGGCATCGTGCAGCGCGCGGTCATGCGCCTCAAGGAAACCTATCCGCAACTGGCCGTGGTCACGGACGTGTGCCTGTGCGAATACACGAGCCACGGCCACTGCGGCCTGCTCGACGGCCACGGCGAGGTGAATAACGACGCCACCCTGGAACTGCTCGCCAAAACGGCCGTGAGCCACGCCCGGGCCGGTGCGGACATCATCGCCCCCTCGGACATGATGGACGGCCGGGTCGCGGCCATCCGCGCCGCCCTGGACGACGCCGGCTTTTCCCACATCCCGATCATGTCCTATGCCGTCAAGTACGCTTCGGCCTTCTACGGCCCGTTCCGCGAGGCCGCCGACAGCGCCCCGGCCTTCGGCGACCGCAAAGGCTACCAGATGGACCCGGCCAACGTGCGCGAGGGGCTGCGCGAGGCCGCGGCCGACCTGGAAGAAGGCGCGGACATCCTCATGGTCAAGCCGGCCATGCCCTATCTCGACGTGGTGCGGCTTTTGCGCGACAGCTTCGACACGCCCATCGCCGCCTATCAGGTGAGCGGCGAATACGCCATGCTGCAAGCGGCCATCGCCAACGGCTGGCTTGACGAGAAACGGGCCATCCTGGAGTCGCTCACCGCCATCAAGCGCGCCGGCGCGGACATGATCATCACCTACTTCGCCGAGAAGGTGCTGCCCTGGCTCTAGGCCCCGCGCCTTGCCTCGTCCCGCCCAACCATTATATCAGAAAGGCCGCGCGGCCGCGGCGCATGCTGCGGCCGCGCGCAAATTCCGCCCAAGGAGGGGACCGGCGCGCGCCCCGCGCCGCCGGTCCGCAGTTCCTCATATGCAGCATCCCCACGGCAAGGGCCCCGGACATCCCGGCGGCCACCCCCTCGGTCATCCCGGCGGCCACCCGGCCGGCCATCCCCACGCCCAGGCCGCGCCCGGCGGCATGCCGCCCCTGCGCCTGATCGCCTGGGAAGTCACCCGCGCCTGCAACCTGGCCTGCAAGCA
>DQED01000342.1 GCA_003525525.1 Desulfovibrio sp. | reverse complement strand
TCGCGGACATTGCCCGGCCAGCCATAGCGCTGCATGCACTCGATGGCTTTTTCGGTAATGCCCAGCTTGCTGCGGTTATGCGCCTGACAGAAATGCCGCAGAAAATAATCCGCAAGCAGCGCTATATCCACCGGACGCTCGGCCAGCGGCGGCACATGCACCGTCACGACATTGATGCGGTAATATAAATCCTCGCGGAACCGCCCCGCCTTGACTTCCGCGGCCAGATCCGTATTGGATGCCAGAATCACCCGCACATCCACATTGATGGTACGGTTGCTGCCGACGGACTCGAACTGTCTGTCCTGAAGCACGCGCAGCAGTTTGACCTGCATGGTCAGCGGCAGTTCGCCGATTTCGTCGAGGAAGAGCGTGCCGCCGGAGGCGGCCTCGATGAGGCCTTTGCGCCGCGCGGCCGCGCCGGTGAAGGCTTCGCGTTCGTGGCCGAAGAGTTCGTTGCTGATGAGTTCCTCGGAGAACGCGCCGCAGTTGACGGCCATGAACCGGCCTTCGCAGCGGGGGCTCAGGTCGTGGACGGTGCGGGCCACGAGTTCCTTGCCGGTGCCGGTTTCGCCGGTGATGAGCACGTTGCATTCCAGGCGCGCGACCTGGACGATGGATTCGCGCAGTGCCTCCATGGCGGCGCTCTGGCCGATGAGGCGCGACAGTCCCGAGGCGGGATCGACCTTGCGCTTGAGGCTGGCCAGTTCCCGGCGCATGGCGGATTTTTCCAGGGCCTTGGCCGCCTGCGCCAGCACTTCCGCGACCTGCACGGGCTTGGCCACGTAGGTGAACGCGCCCAGGCGCATGGCGGCCACGGCCGAGTCCACGGCGGCGTGGCCGGTGACGACGATGACTTCCACTTCCGGATAGCGGCGCTTGATGGCGGCGAGCAGCTCCATGCCGTCCATCTCCGGCATGCGCAGGTCCGTGAGCACGAGGTCGCAGGGCTCCTCGGCCAGGGCGGCAAGGGCCTGCCGGCCGTCGGCGGCGGCCGCGGCGCGGTAGCCGGCCTTGGTCAGGCTGTGAACGAGGTTTTCGCGGGCGATTTCCTCGTCGTCCACGACCAGGATGCGTTCGCGGCTCATGCCGGGGCCTCGGCGGGCGCGTTCTGCGGCTCCCCGGCCAGGGGCAGGCGGATGACGAAGGACGCGCCGCGGCCGGGCGCGCTGTCCACGGCAATGGTGCCGGCGTGTTTCTCGATGATGCCGTAGACGATGGAGAGCCCGAGCCCGGTGCCGCCATGGGTGCGGGTGGTGAAGAACGGGTCGAAGATNNTGCCGGGGCCGGTGTCGGCCACGGTGACGACGGCCTGCCCGTTCTCCTGCCGGGCGGAAAGCGTGACGTCGCCCGCGCCGTCCACGGCCTGGATGGCGTTTAACAGCAGATTGAGCAACGCTTCCTGGAGCCGGGAGGCGTCGGCGGCGAGCACGAGGTCGTCCGGCACGTCGGCGCGCAGGCGCACGCCCGAACCGGCCTGGCTCGAAACCAGGCGCAGGGTGCGCGCGGCGAGCTCGGAAAGCCGCACCGGGCGCAGGGAAAAATCCCGCGCGCGGGAGAATTCGAGCAGCCCCGCGACGATATCCCGGGCGCGCAGGGTTTCCTGGGCGATGTTGCCGAGGAGCTTGCGCAAGAATGCGGGGTCGGCCGATTCCAGCTCCTCCTGGGCGATCTGGCAGGAGGTGGAGATGTNNGATGTTGTTGAGGGGGTTGTTGAGCTGGTGGGCGACGCCGGCGGTCAGCGTGCCGATGGAGGAGAGCTTGCGCGTCTGCACGAGCTGGTCCTGGCGGCGTTCGATTTCGGCCACCATGCGATTGATGGCCTCCATGACCTGCTCGATCTCGTCATTGGTGTTGACCACGGGGATGCGGTTGTAGCGGCCGGCGGCGATGTCGCGGGTGGCCAGGCGGATGATCCCGAGCGGCTTGAAGATGTTGCGGAACATCAGCACCGGCAGGGCAACGCCGAGCGCCATGGCCACGACCACCGCGCCGAGCAGTTGCCAGGCGAGCAGGCGCAGCAGGTCATGGATGCGCCGGCGCTCGAAGTCCACGACCTGGTCCGCGGCCTCGGTCAGGGCCTTGCCGATTTCGCGCAATTTGAGCGCCGCCTCGCCTTCGGCCTCCACCTGCCCGGGGCCGGATGCGGCCAGGGCGTCGAGGCCCTGGCGGTACTGCGCAAGCAGCGCGCCCAGGGTGTCGAGCTGCGGCGAAACGCGCAGGTCGCGGGCCTCGGCCGTGAGCACGGCCAGGGTCTTGAAGGATTCGTCCAGGTAGCGCCGGTCTTCGTCGAGATCCTCGGGCAGTCCGTAGAGCAGGTAGTTTTTCTCGTAGCGCCGCACTTCGAGGATGGTGTTGGCGATGACGTGCCCCAGGCGCGTGAATTCCAGCTTGTCCTCCATGGTGGACAAGTCCTGGTAGGAGACGAGCGCCATGGCCCCGATGCCGAACACGTAGAGCAGCAGGATGACGACGATGCGCTGGCGCAGGTTGAGCCTGGTCGAAAAGGGCGCGGTCATGGCGGCGAGCTTACCGCCGGCCGGGGCCGGGGGCAAACCCAATTCTCCCCGCCGGGACGACGCGACGCGCGCCGCCCCGACAGGGAGGGAGGGGGGTGATCCCTTAGCGTCGGCCGGGGTCGCCGCCGATGGC
>DQED01000271.1 GCA_003525525.1 Desulfovibrio sp. | reverse complement strand
CAGGGTCATGCCGGCGTCCGGGCCGCCGATCGCGGCCGCGCCCTGCCAGGCCGTGGTCCCGCCGAGCATGTTGACGATGTCGGGAAAGCCCGCGCCGGCCAGCAGTTTGGCTGCGGCGGCGCTGCGGCCGCCGGAGCGGCAGTAGACCACCACCGGCCGGCTGCGGTCGATGGCGTCGAGTCTGTCCGGGAGGTCGGGCAGGGGGCAAAGCGTCGCCCCGGGCAGGTGGAATTCCTCGTACTCGGGCTCCATGCGGACGTCGAGGAGCGTCAGGTCGCCCTCGCGGGCGCTGTCGAGCATGTTGCGCACGTCCTCGGCCGAGGCGTTCCGGATGGGATCCGGCGCGATTTCGCGCGACATGGGTATCTCCTGGGTAACGGGTTGCGTAACGGCCTGCCGGTAGGATAGGAAACGGCCAGCCTGCCCACAGCTTATGCGCGTGGCGGGGAAATCTTGTCAAGGCGGGAGCGTATGGCGCGCGCACGGTTGCTCGTTCCGGTATGGCTGGAACTTTTCTGCATCCTGCTGCTTGGCGGCGGCTTGTCCGTGGCCATGAACATGGCCAGGGAGACGCCGCTTCCCTGGGTGATCGATTTCGCGGCCATGGACCGGAGCGACGCCCTGCGCAAGGGGCTGGAGGCGGTGGACGCCCACGGCGCGAGGATCATGCTCGGCAAGCCCGGGGTGGTGTTCCTCGACGCCCGGACCCCGGAGGAGTTCGCCATGGGGCATGTGGCCGGGGCGAAAAACCTGCCCCAGGAAACCATGTACGGCGACCTGGACGCGGCGGCCAAGGTCCTGGGGCTGACCGTCGAGGACCGGATCATGATCTACTGCGGCAATCTGCTTTGCGACAAGAGCAAGGAGCTGGCAGAGGCGTTGCGCACGGCGGGCTATCCCTACATCACGGTGATCACCGACGGGTATGAGGGCTGGATGGCCGCGGGCGGCCCCACGGAGGGCGGCATATGAGGGTGGTGTATTTCCTGTTGCGCTTCGCGCTGGGCTGCGTTTTCCTGGCGGCGGCCTGGGACAAGATCGTCGATCCGCTGGCGTTCGCCAAGATCGTCCGCAACTACCAGATCCTGCCGGAGCTGCTCGTCGGCGGCGTGGCGCAGGTGCTGCCCTGGATCGAGGTGGTGGTCGGCATGTGCCTCATCACGGGCCTTTTCCCCCGCGGCGCGAGCTTTTCCGCCACGCTCATGATGGCCGTGTTCCTCGCGGCCATGGCCTGGGCCAAGCACAAGGGCATCAGCACCCAGTGCGGCTGTTTCACGACCAAGGCCGACGACGCCATTTCGGCAAGGACGTTCATCCGGGACGGCTCGATTCTGGCCCTGGCTCTGCTCGTGGCCGTGGACAGCTTCCTGCGGGCAAAGCGGGCTTGAGGCGTTCCTCATGTCCGGGGTCAAAATCATTCCTATCGGCCAGCCCCGCACGGTGCGGGAGCGGCTGCTCGAAGCCCTGGGCGATCTGCTCGCCCGGGAGGGCTTCGAGGGGCTTACGCTCGAGGCCGTGGCCAAGGCGGCGGGACTCGAGCGCGCCGTCATCCTGCGCCATTTCCAGGATCTCGACGACATGGTCACGACGTTTGGCCAAAGCGCCGCGTTCTGGCCGCCCGTGGCCGAACTGCGCGCCGAGGTCGCCGACCGCTTCGCGTCCATGCCGCCAAAAGCCCAGCTTGCGCATTTCTTCAAGGCGACCATACGGGGCCTGCTCGCGCGGCCGCGCACCCTGGACATCCTGGCCTGGGAGCTCATGTCGCGCAACCGCTACACACGGCTGCTTGAATATCCGCGCGTGCGCTGCTCCCTGGAGTTTTTCGAAAGCGTCACGGGCGAGGTCCCCGATTCCCTGGACCTCACGGCCGTGGTCGCCGTGCTCGGCGGCGCGGCCATCTTCCTCACGGTCCGCTCCCGCCAAAGCGGGGTCTTCGGCGGACTCAACCTGTATGACGACGCGGACCGCGACCGCGTGGACCGGGTGCTCGACCTGATCGTCGCCGGCATCCTGCGCGAGGTCGAAGTCCGCTGAGACAGGAGGCTGGCATGCTCATGCAAGGCAAAAAGGCCCTGGTTTTCGGTGTGGTCAACGAACGCAGCATCGCCTACGGCATCGCCAAGGCCCTGCGCGACAACGGCGCGGAACTGGCCCTTGGGTATGCCGCGGAACCCATCCGCAAGCGCATCGAACCCATCGCCGGTAAGCTCGGTGCGCAGTTCGTCTTCCAGTGCAACGTGTCCCAGGACGAGGAGATCGCTGCCGCGGCCGCGCTCGTCGGCGAAAAGTGGGGCAACGTGGACTGTCTCGTCCACTCCATCGCCTACGCCAACCGCGAGGATCTGGCCGGCCGCTTCATCGACACCAGCCGTGAGGGCTTTCGCGTGGCCCTGGACGTCTCGGCCTATTCGCTGGTGGCCTTGTGCCGGGCGTTCGAGCCGCTTTTCGCCCCGGGCGCGTCGGTGATGACCATGAGCTATTACGGCTCGGGGCGGGTGGTCGCCAACTACAACGCCATGGGCGTGGCCAAGTCCGCCCTGGAATCCAGCGTGCGCTACCTGGCCGTGGATCTCGGCAAGCGCGGCGTGCGCATCAACGCCATCAGCGCCGGCCCGGTCAAGACCATGGCCGCCTCGGCCATAAGCGGCTTCCGCACCATCCTGGAGACCATCGAGAACCGCTCGCCGCTAAAGCGCAACGTCTCGCTCGAAGACATCGGCCGTTGCGCGCTCTACCTCGGCTCGGATCTGTCTTCGGGCACCACGGGCGAGGTGATCTTCGTGGATTCCGGCTACAACATCATGGGCGTGTAGCCCTGTGGCCTGTGAACGCGAGGCCCTTGCGGCGTTGCGGCGCATAGCGGGCGTGGCTCCGGCCGTGGCCGAGGCCGATCATGTCGATGTCCACCGGGTGTGCGGCCGGGCCGGCCTGCGCCGGTTCGTCGCGGCCATGTTCGGCGACCGGCC
>DQED01000255.1 GCA_003525525.1 Desulfovibrio sp. | reverse complement strand
CGCCTTGAGCATGGCCGGGGCGTGGTCGAGCAGGACCGCGCGCATTGCGCTGCGCCCGGCAACGGCCAGGCCCAGGTCCCCGCCGCCGCAGCCGATGTCCAGGCACACGCCGCGCCTCAGCCCGGACTCGCGCAGGAACTGGTCGGCGTAGTAGGGATACAGCGGCGCAAAGACCTCCCGCGCGATGGCAAGAAACCCCTCCACATCCATGGGCCCGTCCGCACGTACCTCTCCCACGTCCCGCACCTCCTTCCCCCGGCCGCGCCGTTCCCCCCCCTTTCGGGAGGTCCAGGNNCTGGCCGCCGGAGGCATTTCTTCCTGTCCTCTCCCTACCGCACCATTTTATCGTCTCGAAAAATCACCGACATGAGCCCCTGGTTGTAGAGGTTGCGGGCGAAGCATTCGCAGGTCACGTCGCAACCCGTGCATACGTGCATGAACATGCTGCGGTTGCCCACGGCGATGCTGCGGCCCGGGTAGGCCTCGCCGATGGTGCCGGCGGGGAGCTCCTTGAAGTAGCCGGAGAACGGGTAGGGCTTGTGTTCGCCGTCGTCGAGGTAATAGCGGTAGCCGCCGTTGTGCTCGAAGATGGGGTGGCGGCCGGTGGAGAGCGCCAGGTACTGGGCGTCGCCGGGTTCGTAGCGGAACCAGTCCTTGCCGTTGGCGCAGGTGGTGTAGGGCGGCTGGAATTCCGCGCAGCCCACGCCTTCGAGCAGCGCCAGGGCGACGCGGTTGCCGGCTTCGAGCAGTTCGAGCAGGCGCGGCCGGATGTCGAGGATCGACGTTGCCGGGCCGAGGTTTTGCGAGACCGGGATCACGGCGCTCGGTTCCGGCACCATGACCAGCCGGCGCAGCGAGCTGCCCTTGAAAAAGCCGCCGCGGCAGGCCACGGCCATGTAGTCCGGGAGCCGGCCGCCGTCCTCGGGGCCGCCGCCGAAGAGGTCGAGGATCTCCTGCCTGGGGACGATGCGTTCGAGGTGCGGGTGCCTGGCGAGCGTCTCCCGGTCGCGGTCCGACAGATCGTAGAGCCCGGCGTAATGCGCGCACCAGTTGCTGGCAACGGCCAGACCGTCGAGGTCTTCCAGGTCGATGGGGGTCGTCGCCGGGACGAGGTCGCCCGTGCCCACGAGCACGGTGGTCATGCCCGACTCCCGGGCGAAGCGCGCCGCCTCGGCAAAGGCGTTTTCCACGTACTTGCGGCGCGTTTCCGGGGCGAGCGCCCCGTAGCGGCTGGAATAGTACTGCTGGGCGTAGGCCAGGAAGGCGAAGCCGGGATCGTAGCGGGCGACGAAATCCAGGGCGGTGTCCGTGACCCAGGCGTTGCTGCCGCCGTCGCGGTCGCCGGGAAAGGGATGGCGGGCGAGGATGTCGCCGACCATGCCGCCAAGGGGCGAAACGGCTTCGCTGGGGCGGCCGGAGCGCAGGTCCACGGCCTGTTGCCATTGCCGCGCGTCGAGCAGGGCGAGGGTCATGCCGTGGCCTCCTTGGCGTTCCAGGCCACATGCTCGCCGTAGAGGGCGATGGGGCCGTTGCAGGACGGACAGCGACCGCCTGCGGCGAAAAAGGTGTCGAGCTTGTCCCCGCCGCAGCCCAGGCTGTGGCGCGAGATGGCCACGGCCCCGCAGGACGGGCAGTGGGTGTTGACCCAGCGCGAGCCGATGAAGTTGTGGAAGTAGACGTAGTCCAGGCGGTTTTTGACGGCCTCGACCTTGGCGCTTAAGGCCTCGATGCTCGGGTAGTGCTCCTGCTGCATGCGGTATTCCGGCAGCAGGCGGAAGACGTGCCAGGGGATGTCGCGGCGCACGCCGGCCAGAAAATCGGCCATGGCTTCCATCTCCTGGTCGTTGACGCCTTCGATGACGGGCGTGGTCACCTCCACGTGGCAGACCCGCGCGAGCGCCGCGATGTTGCGCAGGATCGGGCCGGCTTCGGGCACGCTGAGGTAATCGACGCAAAACTCGGACGCAAGCCCCTTGAGGCTCACGTTGACGAAGGAAAAGATGCGTCCGAGCAGGGCCGTGGATCGCGGCGTGCCGTAGCCGTTGGTCAGGCAGCCCATGGCGATGCCGGCGGCCTTGGCGGCCTCGGCGACGCGGGCCAGCGTCGGCAGGGAGACGGTGGGCTCGTTGACGGCGAAGACGATGGCGTGGCAGCCGTGCTTGCGCGCCTTGGCCACCATCGCCTCGGGGGCGATGTCGAGCATGATGTCGGCAAGGCCCGCCGGATCGACCTTGACCACCTCGGCGTTGGCGCAATAGCGGCAGTTGAAGTTGCAGCCGGACGTGCCGACCACGAGGCAGCGCGCCCCGGGCCAGGCGTGGTAGAAGGGAATCGTTTCCACGCGCGAGACGCCGTAGGCGCACCAGCGGTCCGGAAAGCGCTCCACGATCCTGCCGCCTTCCTGCCGGTACATCTTGCAATAGCCGAAGCTGTCCGGCCCGAGCCGGCAGCGCCGTTCGCAGTAATCGCATTCCATAAGGCCGCTCCTTGCCCGCCCGGGGCCGACGCTTCGGGCGCGACGCCGGACAGGCGTCCCGGCGTATCTGAACGCCGGGTGCGTAAAATGGCAAGCCGGGCTAGCCCGTCAGGCCCGGAAAACCCCTGCCGGCGCACCAGACCGCAACGGCTGCCGCGACGAGCACGGCGTCGCCGGCGCGAAACGAAAGGCGCGCGCCGCCGGAAAGCGCCCGGCCGGAGATGCCCCGCAGCTCCAGGGACAGGGCGAGGTCCGTGGCGCGGCGCATCTGCGCCAGGAACACCGGCACGAACAGGGGCAGGAAATTCTTCGGGTTCCAGAGCCGTTTCGGCTCGAAGCCCCGGCAGCGCTGCACCTCGAGGATGTGCATGGCCAGGGCGAAGACGTTGGGGAGCATGGTCGCCAGGGTGGAGGCGAAAAGCACGAGCTTGCCCGGCAGGCGCAAGACGCGCAGGGCGAGCAGCAGATCGGAGAAGGTCGTCCATTTGACGACCAGGATGTCGGCCAGGACCACCACGAACAGGCGCAGGGAAAAGACCGCGAGCCACGAGAGCCCGAGGAGCACGCCCGTTTGCCAGTCCGGGGCCTTTTCCATGCCGCCCAGGATGAAAAGCAGCAGCAGGGTGGGCAGGGTCGCGGCGAAAACGACCGGCACGAGCAGCACCGTGCGGTCGAAATCGCGGGACAGCGCGAGCAGCCCGGCCAGGGCGACGATGAGCGCCACAAGCACGCGCCAGTCCTGGCAGTAGAAGACGTAGGCCGAAAGCGAGGCGGCGAAGAAGCACTTGGCCAGGGGATTGGATCGCTTGAGCGTCAGGAGCATGGCGCTGCCTCCGGTTGCGGCGCGTCAGGGATGTCGGGGACATTTGCGGCATTGGGAACGTCGGCGACGATGCGCCCGCCTTCGAGGGTGACGCGGCGCGTGGCGGCCAAGGTTGCGAAAGCCTCCTCGTGCGTGGCGAAGAGTACGGCCTTGCCCGCGCCCGCCAGCGCGCGCACGCGCGCGGCCATGGCCGCCATGTTGGCGTCGTCGAGGCCCGTGGTCGGTTCGTCCAGGCAGAGGATGGCCGGCTCGGCCACGAGGATCGCGGCCAGGCACAGGCGGCGTTTTTCCCCGAAGCTCAGGGTGAGCGGCGCGCGCGCCTCCATGCCGCCAAGGCCCAGGGCGTCGAGCAGCGGCGCGCAGCGCGCGGTTCGCTCCTCGCCGGACACCCCGAGGTTGGCCAGCCAGTAGCCGCATTCGGCGTCCACGGTATGGGCGAAAATCTGTTCCTCGGGATTCTGGAACATGAGCCCCACGTCGCGCGCGGCGGCAAGCCCCGGCCCGAGGCGGACCCGCCCGGCGCGGGGTTTGGCCAGGCCCTTTATCAGGCGCAGCAGCGTGGACTTGCCCGCGCCGTTGCCCCCGAGCAGGGCCACGGATTCGCCGGGGCGCACGACGAGGTCCACGCCTTGAAGCACCGGCTTGTCCTTGGCGTAGCCGAACGCGACGCCTTCGCAGGCGATGGCCGGTTCGCGGGGGGCGACGGGCGTGGGCGGCGGCAGC
>DQED01000126.1 GCA_003525525.1 Desulfovibrio sp. | reverse complement strand
GCCCGCCCTTTGGCCGACGGCCGCGAGCCTGGCGCTGCGCCGCGCCCTGCGCTACTTCCCCCGGGTGGACGATCCCCGAGCCCTGGCCTTCCTGCGCCGCGTCAAACCCGACGTCGGCCTGCACGGCATGGACGTCATCTACAAGCCGGCCGTGCTCGACTGCTTCGCCCGGGGCATCCTCAACCCGCACATCGGGCTGCTGCCGGAATTTCGCGGGCGCAGCGTGCTCGAATGGTCCCTGGCGCTCGGCGCGCCCGTCGGCGTCACGGCCTTTTTCATCGACGCCGGCGTGGACACCGGCCCGGACATCCTGCGCTTCACCCCGGTGGACGTCCGGGGCGCGCCCGACCTGAACGCCGCGAAAAAACGCCTGTTCGACCAGGCCCCGGCGATCTTCCGGGACTGCCTGCAACGGCTGTCCGCGCCGCATCCCGTGTTCCTCCCCAACGACGTGGCCAAGGGGCGGCGCTATTACGCCATGTCCGCGCTCATGCGCGATGTGGCCGAGGCCTGCCTGCGCCTCGAAAGCGAAGACACGAAACAGCCTTCCTGACGCCGGCGTAACCTTGCCTCCGGAGGAAGCTTGGAGTATCTGCACGCTGTTTGGACGGCGCGCAACGGCCGTCATGCCTGGGGATTGGGGCCGCGACGGCCTTTCCATACAACTTGTGGGACCACCGCGGCCAGCCGACCGGCTTTGCCCGGTCACCGCACGCCGCAGCGAGCGAGCATTTGTCCATCCTGAAACAACTGCGCCTGGACGTCGTGGCCATGGCCGAACGCTCCGGACACGTAGGGCCGGCGCTGTCCTGCCTGGATCTCATCTTCGCCCTCTACGACGGCGTGCTGCGCGTGCGCCCGGACGCGCCGGACGACCGCGACCGCGACCGCTTCATCCTGTCCAAGGGCCACGGCTGCATGGCGCTCTACGCCGTGCTGGCAAGCCGCGGCTTTTTCCCGCGCGAGACCCTTGCCGCCTACTGTACCGCGCAGGCCTGCCTCGGCGAGCACCCCATGCCCGGCAAGATCCCCGGCGTGGAGCTGGCCACGGGCAGTCTGGGGCACGGCCTGGCCTACGCCGCCGGACAGGCCGCCGGGCTCGCCCTTCGCGGCTCGCCGGCCCGGGTCTTCGCCCTGCTTGGCGACGGCGAATGCGACGAGGGCTCGGTCTGGGAGGCCGCGGCCGCAGCCACGGCGCAGAATCTCTCCAATCTCACGGCCGTGGTGGACGCCAACGGCTGGCAGGCCTGCGGTCGTTGCGGCTGCGTCACGCCCGGCTTCGACCTCGCGGCCGCCTTCGCCGGCTTCGGCTGGGAGACGCGGGAGCTGACCGACCTGTCCCAGCCCGCCCTGGTCGCGGCCTTCGGCGCGGCCCCGGCCGGGAACCGCCCCCGGGCGTTTGTCTGCCGCACGGTCAAGGGCGCGGGCGTGGCCTTCATGGAAGACGACCTGGAATGGCACTACCGCCCCGTGCGCGGCCGCGACCGGGACCGCGCCAGGGCCTGCCTGGGGGAGTGCCCCGGCGATGCGTGACGCCTTTTTCGACGAACTGCTGGCCCTTTTCACGGCCGATCCCCGGCTGATGTTCCTCACCGGCGACCTGGGCTACAAGCTCTACGACCCCCTGGCCGCCGCGGACCCGAAGCGCGTGGTCAATTTCGGCATCCGCGAAGCGGCCATGATCGGCTACGCCGCAGGCCTCGCCGAGGCCGGATTTCTGCCCGTCGCCTACTCCATCGTACCGTTTGTCACCCTGCGCTGCCTGGAGCAGATCAAGCTCGAGCTGTGCTACAACCGCCGCCGCGTGATCCTGGTCGGCGTCGGCGGCGGCTACGCCTACGGCCGCAACGGCGTGACCCACCACGGCATCGAGGACCTGGGCCTCATGCGCTCCCTTGGCGGCATGCGCGTCTTCGCCCCCTGCGACCCGCTCGAAGTGCGCGACCTTGTGCGCGCCCTGCCCGCTTTGGACGGCCCGGCCTACATCCGCCTGGGCCGCAACAAGGAGCCCCGGCTGCGCCAGGAAGCCGGGCCGCCGTCCCCGCTCACGCCCTTTTACCGTGCGGGCGCCCCCGGGGCGGGCCTGCTTGTCACGGCCGGCTTTCTCCTTGCCGAGCTGCTGGCCGCGGCCGACGCGCTGGCCGCCCGGGGCGCGGCCAGGCCGGCGGTGCTGCACCTGCCCTGCCTGTCGCCCCTGCCCGAGGACTATCTCGCGCCGCTCCTCGCCGCCGCAGGCCCGGTGCTCGTGGCCGAGGAGCACATCCGGCCCGGGGGCCTGGGCGAGGCGCTCGCCCGGCTCATGCTCGAGGCCGGCATCGCCGCACCGTTTCGTTCCCTGGCCATCCCGGCCGCGTTCCCCGAGCGCTGCCTGGACCGGGGCGAACTGCTCGCCGCCGCAGGCCTCGATGCCGCCGGCATCGAGGCGGCGTTCCTGAAGCTTGCGGCGGAAAAGCCGCACTATTGAAAAGGCGTCGCAGCGCACCAGGAGAATCCATGCACGTCGAAAACCGGACGATCCAACAATTCAGCAAAGACATCAGCACGCTGGGCGGCTACGCCTATACGGGCGACCAGGCCCGGACGAGCATGCGCCTTTTCGAAAAACGGGCGGCCCTGGCCGTCGACGAACTCGTGCGGCTCGAAAACCGCACGGTGGTGGACATCGGCTGCGGCGACGGCGCCGCCACCGTGGCGCTCGTCACCGCGCGGAACGCGGCCTCGGTCGTCGGCGTCGAACCCTCGGAGGCCTGGAAGTTCGCCCGGGACAGGTACGCCGACCTCGCGCCCCGGATCACGTTCCGGCAGGGCAGCGCCTACCGGTTGCCGTTTGCGGACGACGCCTTCGACCTCGCCTTCCTGCGCGGGGTCCTGCACCATCTCGACGACCCGCGCGCCGGGCTTCGCGAGGCGTTCCGGGTCGCCCGCAACATTTTCCTGCTGGAGCCCAACGGCTACAACCCGGTGCTCAAGGTCATCGAGAAGGTCTCCCCCTACCATCGCGCCCACGGCGAGCGTTCCTACCCGCCGGCGAACATCCGGCGCTGGCTGCGGGAGCTTGGCGGCGAGATCGCGGGCGAGAGCTTCCGCAACCTCGTGCCGGTGTTCTGCCCGGACCGCCTGGCCGGCTTTCTCGACTGGCTCAGTCCCCGCTGGGAGAAGCTGCCCCTGCTCCCTGCCTGCACCTGCGGCCTCTACTGCACCCTCGCGTCGCGGCCGTGACGCCCATGCCGACGTCGCAACGCCGCGCCGGGCCGCCTGCCGCCCGGACCACCGCAAAGGAACGGCCATGACCGCCGCCGCCTCGCGCCGGCCGGAAGCGTTCCGGCCGCCGG
>DQED01000053.1 GCA_003525525.1 Desulfovibrio sp. | reverse complement strand
GTGGACAAGCCCGACGTGGCCGGCCGCGAGGCCATCCTGCGCGTGCATGCGGCCAAGGTCGTGCTGTCCAAGGACGCGGACCTCGCGGTCATCGCCCGCAAGACGCCGGGTTTTTCCGGTGCGGACCTGGCCAACGCCATCAACGAGGCGGCGCTTCTCGCCGCGCGCAAGGACAAGGACGCCGTGGAGATGGCCGACCTGGAGGAGGCCGTGGACCGCATCATGGGCGGCCTGGAAAAGAAGAACCGCGTCATCAATCCCAAGGAAAAGCAGATCGTGGCCTACCACGAATCCGGACACGCCGTGGTCGCGAGCTTCACGCCCGGCGCGGACGCGGTGCACAAGATCTCCATCGTGCCGCGCGGCATCGGGGCGCTCGGCTGGACGCAGCAACTGCCCACCGAAGACCGCTACCTCATGACGCAGACGGAGCTGCTCGGCAAGATCGACGTGCTGCTCGGCGGTCGCGGGGCCGAGCGGCTGATCTTCGGCGACATCTCCACCGGCGCGCACAACGACCTGCAACGCGCCTCGGACATCGCCCGGGCCATGGTGGCGGAATACGGCATGGGCCGGACGCTCGGGCCGGCCACCTATCCGCGCCAGAACCGGCCGGTCTTCCTCGGCACGGAGCAAGGCGGCCTGGCCGGCCGGGAATACTCCGAAGCCACGGCGGCGAAACTGGACCTCGAGGTCAAGGAAATCCTGGAGGCTTCCCAGGAGCGGGTCGGCGCGCTGCTCGGGCAAAAGCGGGAACTGCTCGAAAACATCGCCCAGGCGCTCCTGGACAAGGAAACCCTGGACGAAGCGGCCTTCACGGCCCTGCTCGACGCGGCCCGGGCTCCGTCCGCGCCGCCCGCCGCATAAGTCCGCCGGGGGCGGGCCGGCCGCCCCCGACCCCGGGCCCGTGGAAGGAGACGCCATGCCCCGATCGTTTCGCGCCGCCGCCCTGCTCGCCGTCATGGCCCTGCTCCTGCCGGCCCTGGCCCAGGGCCAGATCCTGACCCAGGACGGCGATCCGGTCGTGACCGTGACCGATGCGGCCCAGGCCGCGCCAGCGGGCAAGACGCGGGCCAAAGCCCCTGTCCTCAAAGCCGGGCAGCGGGTCCGCGTGCTCGAGGAAAAAGACGGCATGGTCCTGGTGGCCGCGGATGCCCCGGGACCGGGGACGGGCCTGTTCGACGCGTATCGCTACCGCCTTCCCCTGGCCGCCGTCGCGTTCCTGCCCGGCAAGACCCATCGCGACCGCCCGGCCTGGCTGCCGGCCCCGGGGCCGGTCGATGCGGCCCGGCGCGACGTGGTCGCCTACGAACAGGGCGACGCGATTTTTGTCCGCTCGGGGGAAGGCCCGCCCAGGCGCATCGCCAAGGGCACGCAGCCGGCGCTGTCGCCGGACGGCGCACGCCTGGCCTACACCCCGGGAAAGGGCGCTGGGCTCATGCTCGTGTCCCTGGACGGCGAAACCAAACCGGAGCGGATCGGCGGCGGGAAGGAGCCGGTGCGGCAGAAGGCGTTTTGCCCGGACGGATCGAAGCTCGCCTGGCTCGTGGACAGGCATGTCGAAGTGCTTGACCTCGCCCGGCCGGGGGCGACGCCGACGACGGCGGCAAGCGGCCTCGAACCGGGCGCGGCCTTGCAGGGATTCACCAAGGTCTGCGACGCCGTGGTGATTCACAACGACGATGCGGTGCAATGGGTGGGCCTCGCCGGCCAAACCCTGCGCAGCGTCCCGGCCGGCGCGTTCACGAACGGCGAGGAAGGATCGAGTTCGGACCAGTACGTCCCGAGCCCGGCCGACGCGAACCTGCTCCTCGTCGCCGGCACGACGCGCGGCACGGACGCCTACCACCGCTGGGCCAACGACACGTCCGGCGCGCTCTATCTGTATGATGCGGCCTCGGGCACCAACTTTCGCCTCACGCCCCGGAACCTCGCGGCTGTCACGCCGTCGTGGAGCCCGGACGGTAAACGCGTCTCTTTTTCCGCCCTGCCCGACGCGCCGCCAAACGGGCCGCACCACCTCTACCGGATCAACGCCGACGGCACGGGCCTGACCGACCTCGGGCCGGGGTTCGCCCCGAGCGTGGGCACGCGGCCGCAATAATCCTGGTCAGGCGGGTTTGCGCCCCTCGACCACCCGGTCGCGGCCGGCCAAATCGCGGCGCACGGCGACGTCCGCAAATCCCGCTTCGGCCAGGATCGCCGCGGCTTCGGGACCCTGCTTCCAGCCTATCTCGACGAGAAGCACCCCTCCCGGGGCCAGCCGCGCCTTGGCCGCGCAAGCGACCACGGGCACGGCCTCGAGCCCGGTCTCGCCGGGCACGAGCGCGCCTTGCGGCTCGAAATCGCGCACTTCCTTCGAGCACTCGCGGTATTCGGCGGCGGTCACGTAGGGCGGATTGGACACGACCAGGGCGTAGCCCCCGGCCGTTTCCGGCAACGCCGCGAAATCCGCTTCCACGAAATCCAGCCGGTCGGCCACGCCGTGCTTTACGGCGTTTTCCCGGGCAACAGCCAGCGCGCCGGGGCTTTTGTCCAGGGCGAGTCCCCGCGCCTGGGGAAACTTGACGGCGAGCGTCACGGCCAGGCAGCCCGAGCCCGTGCCCAGGTCCGCGAAACGCGAAAGCGCGCCTTGGGGAAACAGTTCCAGGGCGCGCTCGACGATGAGTTCCGTTTCGGGCCGGGGGATGAGGGTGTCGGGGGTCACCGTGAAATCGAGGCCGAAAAATTCCCGCTCGCCGAGCAGATAGGCCACGGGCTCGCCCTTGCCCCGCCGGGCGACCAGGGGACGATAGCCATCGAGCTCTTCCACCGACAGCGGCCTGTCCATGGCCAGCACGAGCCCCAGCCGGTCGAGCCCCAGCACCTTGGCCAAAAGCAACTGCGCGGACAACCGCGGCGCATCCGCGCCCTTTTCTTGCAGATACCCCTCGGTCTTGCCCAGAATTTCCCGCACCGTGGGCGCGCGCCCCCGTCCCTCCATTTCTTTCATCTCCCTTCTCTTCCCGGTTCCCTTACTTTTTGGGGGGCGATCCTCCCCCGGCCGTCAAAGCCCGGCCGGGGGAGGATCGCCCCCC
>DQED01000391.1 GCA_003525525.1 Desulfovibrio sp. | reverse complement strand
CTCGGCCTGGACGAAGGCGACTACGAACGGGTGACGTTCGATGAAATCACCGAGAAGGCGATTCGGGCGGCACTGTCGCAGGCGCGCAAGATCGACGCCGATCTTGTGCAGGCCCAGGAAGCGCGGCGGGCACTGGATCGCATCGTCGGCTATCTGGTGTCGCCGCTGCTGTCGAACATGCTCGGGCAAAACCTGTCGGCCGGCCGCGTGCAAAGCGTGGCCGTGCGACTGGTCGTTGACCTGGAGCGCCGCATCGTGGCGTTCAAGAAGACGAACCACTTCGGCGCGGTGGTGAAGTTCGACGGCGGCGTGTGGAAAGCGGAGTGGGACACGAAGCCATTCATCACCGAGGACGTGCCCTATGTCCTCGATGAAGCCCTGGCGAAGCAGGCCGCAGGCTGCCGCCAGTTCAAGGTGCTGGACTCCGGCACCGACACGGCGCGCGAAGCGCCGCCGTCGTGCTTCTCGACCTCGCTCATGCTGCAAGCCGCGAGTGTCACGCTAAAGCGCGATCCCGAGCTGACGGCGAAGGATGCGCAAAAGCTGTTCGAGCAAGGCGCGATCACCTACATCCGCACCGACAGCGTGAACATCAGCGACGAGGCCATCGCCGAGGTGCGCGCCTACGCCGAAGGGCAGGGCTGGAAGCTGCCGGACGCGCCGCGCAAGTTCAAGACGAAGGCGGGCGCGCAAGAGGCGCACGAGGCCATCAGGCCGGCCCATATCGACGTGCTGGAAGCCGGCGAGGACGAGCATCAGCGCAAGCTCTATGCGCTCATCTGGAAGCGGACGGTTGCCTCGCAACTGGCCGATGCCCGCTACAAGGTGAACAGCGTCACCTTGGAAGCGACCGATGGCGCGAAGCCGTTCCAGTTCAAGGCCAAGGGCCGTACCCTGATTGAACAGGGATGGCGAGTGCTGACGGCGAAGGACGCGGTGGAAGACAAGACGGACGACGAGGCCGAGGACAGCGCCGGCAAGGTGCCGGTGCTCGATGTCGGCAGCGCGAAGCAGGCCGACAGCGGCGAGCTGCTGCGCAAGGTGACGAAGGCACCGCCGCGCTTCACGAAAGCGAGTCTCATCAAGAAGCTGGAAGACGAAGGCATCGGCCGACCGGCGACCTATCCCGCGATCATGGGCAACATCATGGCGCGCGGTTACCTTGTCGAAGACAAGCGTTATCTGGTGCCGACCGAGACGGGCACCATCCTGGTGGAACATCTGGTGAAGGCCGGCTTCGAGTTCATGGAGCTGGCTTTCACGCGCGAGCTGGAATCGCAGCTCGACCGCATCGCCGAAGGCGAGCGCGAGTACCTGGACGTGGTGGCCCCGGCTTACGATCAGTTGAAGGCCGAGCTGGACGCCATCGCCCAGGGCGGCGACTTCAAGCCGCGCTTCGCGTGCCCGAAGTGCAGCGCCGGGCTGCGCAAGTACCAGAAGCCCGGCAAGCTGCCGATCTGGTACTGCACGAACGACGAGTGCAAGACCTTCCTGGACGACGTGGACGGCAAGCCGGTGGAACGCAAGGAACACCCGTGCCCGAAGTGCTCCACGCCCCTGCGGCGGTACAAGAAGAAGGCGGGCGGCCTGGGGTGGTTCTGCCCGACCGACGACTGCAAGACGTTCATGGACGACGACAAGGGGCGGCCGGTGGAACCGAAGGTTCACCCGTGCCCGAAATGCAGCTCGCCGCTGCGGCGCTTCCAGAAGAAGGACAAGGAAAGCGGCAAGCCCATCAAGGGCGCGTTCGCGTGGTTCTGCACGAACGATGAGTGCAAGACCTTCCTGGACGACGAGAAGGGCCAGCCGGTGGCGATCAAGACGGCCCCTTGCCCCTCGTGCGGCAAGCCGATGTATCGGCGCAAGGGCCAGTACGGCTACTGGTGGGGTTGCAGCGGCTTCAAAGACGGCTGCAAGGTCATCATGGACGATCAGGCCGGCAAGCCTGTACCGAAGCAGGCGAAGGGCGCGAAGCCCGCAGCCAAGGCGACGGTGAAGCGTGCGGCGGCACCCACGCGGCTTGTTCTCAAGACGCCAAAAAAGTAGAAAAACGCTCGCCAAAATATACTATTTTGGCGCGGCCTGTTGTATAATCCGGCAGGCACGGATAACGGGGAGAACATTGCAGCATGAACTAGATTGGACGCTTTTCAACCGGCTTGCCGGCCGGCCTACCGGCTACCTTTTTCTTTCACTTCAGGAGCAAATGAAATGACGACTGCTACCACTTCCAACAACCGCATGGCCGTGATGCTCGGCTTCCTGGTGATGGCCGCGCTGTTCGCGGCCGAGCCGGCGCTCGCGCAGACTGGCGGGCTGGACAAGGTGAACACCTTCATGGACAACGTGCTGGCCGTGCTGCGCGGCGTGTCCATCACGACCGTGACCATCGCCATCATGTGGGCGGGCTACAAGTTCCTGTTCAAGCATGCCGACATCGCCGAGGTCGGCAAGATTCTGGCCGGTGGTCTGCTCATCGGCGGCGCGGCCGAGCTGGCCCGCTACCTCCTGTCCTAAGCGGGAGGTCACGCGATGTCGGCACCAATGGATGACTTCGATCCGCGCGATCCGCTGTTCAAGGGTTGCACCCGGCCGGCCATGCTGTTCGGCGTCCCGTTGGTGCCGCTCGCAGTGGTCGGCGGGGTGGTGGTTCTCATCAGCGTGTGGACGACGATCCTGTTCGCCTTCACGCTGATTCCCATCGTGATAACGATGCGGATCATCGCCAAATCGGACGATCAGCAATTCAGGCTCTTGGGCCTGAAATTCGTGTTCCGGGTCATCAACCGCAACAAGAACGGGCGCTTCTGGAAGGCATCGGCCTACAGCCCGATTGCCTTCACGAAACGCAAGTGAGAGGGACTTATGTCTGCCCTGCCAAAACCTAAATACTTTGACCAAGTGAACAATGAAAGGGCGGTTGCGCCCTTCATTCCGTACAGCAGCCATGTGTCGCCGAACACCATCGTCACGACGCAGGGCGATTTCCTGCGCGTGTGGCGCGTGGCCGGCATCAGCTTCGAGACGGCAGAGCCGGACGAGATTCTGCGGCGCAAGGAACAGCTCAACACGCTGCTGCGCTCCATCGCTACCAGCAACGTGGCGCTGTGGACGCACAACGTCCGCCGCCGCACGTCGGACAGGCTCAAGGGCGTGTACGACAACGACTTTTGCCGCGAGCTGGATCGCAAGTATTACGACAGCTTCGTGGGCTATCGCATGATGGCGAACGAGCTGTATCTGACGGTCATCTACCGGCCGAATCCGTCGCGGATCGGCAAGGCGATGGCGAAGTCGGCGCGGCGCACCGTCGATGAAATCCTCAAGGATCAGAAGGCGGCCATCCGCAAGCTGGACGACATCGCCTATCAGGTCGAGGCCAGCATGCGCCGCTACGGCACCGACGAGAAGACCGGCATCGAGGAACTGCGCACCTATGAGGACGAGAACGGCATCGTGTGCTCGCAGGCGCTGGAGTTCTTGAACTTCCTGGTGTCCGGCGAGTGGCAGAAGGTGCGCGTGCCGGCCGGGCCGCTGAACGCTTACCTGGGCACGGCCTGGGTGTTCGTGGGCGCGGAGACTATCGAAATCCGCTCGCCGACGAAGACGCGCTACGCGATGGGCATCGACTTCAAGGACTACTCGGCGCACACCGAGCCGGGCATCTTGAACGGCCTGCTGTACGAGGATTACGAGTACGTCATCACGCAGTCGTTCAGCTTCATGAGCAAGCGCGATGGCAAGGACTTCCTGGAGCGGCAGCAACGCCAGTTGATGAACGCCGAGGACGGCAGCGCGACGCAAATCGCGGAAATGACGCAGGCCATTGACGAGCTGATTCAAGGTCAGTTCGTCATGGGCGAGTACCACTACTCGCTGCTGGTCTTCGGCGAGACGGTCGAGAAGGTGCGCCGCAACACCACGTCGGCCATGACGATCATTCAGGACAGGGGTTTTCTGTCCGCCTTGATCGCCACGGCGACCGACTCGGCTTTCTACGCGCAATTGCCGTGCAATTGGTCGTACCGGCCGCGCGTGGCCGGCTTGACCAGCAAGAACTTTGCGGGCCTGTGCAGCTTCCACAACTTCCGCGCCGGCAAACGCGACGGCAACCCGTGGGGGCAGGCCGTGACGCTGTTCAAGACGCCTTCGGGCCAGCCGCTGTATTTCAACTTCCACTACTCGAAGGGCGACGAAGACGCCTTCGACAAGAAGGTGCTCGGCAATACCCGCGTCATCGGCCAGTCCGGTGCGGGTAAGACGGTGCTGCTGAACATGCTTCTGTGCCAGTCGCAGAAATACAAGCCGCGCTCGCCTGTCGGCTTCACGACGGTGTTCTTCGACAAGGATCGCGGCGCGGAGCTGCTGATTCGCGCCATCGGCGGCAAGTATCTGGCCGTCAGGAACGGCCAGCCAACCGGCTTCAATCCGTTCCAGATGGAAGCCAACGAGACGAACATCCTGTTCCTGGAGAAGCTGATTCGCGTCCTGGTGTCGGCCGGTGGCGAGCGCGTCACCACGGCGGACGATGCGCGCATCAGTCATGCGGTGCGAACCGTCATGAAGATGCCGAAGGAGATTCGCCGGCTGTCGGTGGTGTTGCAGAACATCACCGAGGGCACCGACAAGGAAGACCGCGAAAACAGCGTGGCGAAGCGCCTCGCGCGGTGGTGCGTCGATGACGGCCACGGCAAGCGTGGCCCGTTCTGGTGGGTGCTGGACAACGCGACCGACCTCATCGACTTCACCACGCACGCGAACTATGGCTTCGACGGCACGCACTTCCTGGACAACAACGACGTGCGGACGCCGATTTCCATGTACCTGCTGCATCGCATGGATTCGGTCATCGACGGCCGCCGCTTCGTCTATTTCATGGACGAGGCTTGGAAGTGGGTCGATGCCGAGGCGTTCGCGGACTTCGCGGGCGACAAGCAATTGACCATTCGCAAGCAAAACGGCCTCGGCGTGTTCGCTACGCAAATGCCTAGCAGCATGTTGAAGTCGAAGATTGCCGCGTCCCTGGTGCAACAGGTGGCGACGGAAATCTACCTGCCTAACCCGAAGGCGGACTTCACCGAATACACCGAGGGCTTCAAATGCACGCCCTCGGAGTTTGAAATCATCAAGACGATGGGTGAAGAAAGCCGCATGTTCCTGGTGAAGCAAGGCCATCAGTCGATGATCGGCCGCTTCGATCTGAGCGACGTTAAGGACGCTGACGGGAACACGGTAATTGGCTTCGGCGATGAACTCGCCATTTTGTCGGGCAGCTCCGATAACGTCGAACTGCTCGATGAAATCCTCGCCGAAGTCGGCGATGACCCGGAAGTGTGGGTTCCCGTGTTCCACCAGCGCCGCAAGGCACGGGTGGCGTCCTCCAAGCAGCAAGAAAGGTGAAATCATGAAGATGAAGGCTCTTGTCGCTGCGCTCGCCATCACGATGGCGGGCGCGGCCAGCGCGCAAATCCCGGT
>DQED01000117.1 GCA_003525525.1 Desulfovibrio sp. | reverse complement strand
GTCACCGTGGATTTGGCCGCCGTGCAGGCGAAGAAAAAAAAGCTCCAGGCCGCGACCCACGCGGCCATGGCCAAGCGCCTGGAAACGGCCGGCATCCGTTTCGTCTCCGGCAACCTCGCCGGCGTCGCTCCGGGCGTGGCTCATGTGGCGGCCGGCGGCGCGACCGAGGACATCCCCTTCGACGCGCTGATCCTGGCCCTGGGCTCGCGCGCGGCCGCCTTTCCGGGCGTCAAGCCCGACGGCAAGGCCGTGCTCGGCGTCGCGCCGGTGCTCGATTTTAGCGAAGCCCCGAAAAGCCTCCTCATCGTCGGGGCCGGGGCCATCGGCCTCGAAATCTCCGAAATCTACCGCCGCCTGGGCGCGAAGGTGACGCTGGTCGACGCCGCGCCGCGCCTGGCCCCGGCCGAGGACCCGGACGTGGCCAAGGTCGTCGCCCAGGTCATGCGCAGGAAAGGCATCGACGCCCGGGCCGGGGTCAAGGTGGAAAGCCTGGTCACGGACGAGGACGGCATGGCCCGTATGACGCTGGCCGGCGGCGAGGTCATCGTCGCCGAAAAAGCCCTCGTCGCCATCGGCCGCTTCGCCGCGACCATGGTGCCGGGGCTGGCCGAACTCGGCGCGAACTTTGCCGACCCCGCGCCCAACCGGGCCTGGATCAGGACGGACGACACCCTGCAGACCGCGCCGGGCGTCTATGCCGTGGGCGACTGCAACGGCCGGGTGTTGCTCGCCCATGCGGCCTCGAGCCAGGGCGTCTACGCCGCGCGCCACGCCGCGGGCCTGGAAACGGGGCCTTACGCGCCCGGGCCGATCCCGGGCTGCTATTACGGCGTGCCGGAGATCATGCGCGTCGGGGCCATCGCCGCCCCGGGCGACGCGGTTTCCGAGGCGGCCTTCGTGGCCAACCCCATCGCCCAGGCGCACAGCGACACGGCCGGCTTCGCCCGCGTCGTCTGGCGCGAGGGCAAGGTGGCGGGAGTGACGGCCGTGGGGCACGGCGCATCGACCATGGGCACGCTGGCCACGGTCATCGTGTCCGAGGGTTGGACGCGCGAACGCTGCGAGGCCCTCGTCTTCCCTCACCCGGGCCTCGACGAGACCCTGCGCGCCGCGCTGTTGGCGGAAGTAAAAACGAAAGCGTAAAAAAGATGCGGGGGAATACTTCTTGAAAGAAGTTTTCCCCCGCGCCCCCTTTCAAGAACTTCTCAAGGGGGATTGCCGTGCACCGGATGCATGACGTGATATATTCTCAGAATTCCTTCTTGCGGCCGGGGATCACCAGACGCTTTTTCCTGCGCGCCGGCCTCGTCGGCGCGTGCGCCTGCATGCTGCCGTGGCCGGCTTTGGCGAAAAAAGCCGGCGCGCCCGCTCCCTCGGCCGCGCCGGCCGCTGCCGCTACGCCGGCAGGCAATTTCTACGTCGCCAACCGCGACAAGCTCGTCGCCGACTTCAAGGGCGTGTGCGCCGGAGCCGAACACTGGCTCGCCGCCCGCACCGCCGAACCCACGGCCAAGGCCATCGCCGGCGACGCCCTGAGCCGCTACGAGCGCATGCTGCCCGGCATGCCCGACATCGGCGGCGCGACCAACCGCAACCAGCCCTTCCTCGTCATGGCCGGCTGGCTCACCGCCCTCTACCAGGCCATGGGCGAGAAAGGCATGTCCGCCAAGGACGCCGGCCGCCTGCTCTACGACCTCTACGCCGCGGACTGGGCCGCGGTGCCGCCGCAAAAAGCCCAGGCCATGGGCGCGGCCCTTTTCTCCGTGGCCTACCTCCAGTCGTTCCAGGACTGGGCCGCCGAAAGCCAGAAGAGGAAGTATCCCGGCGACTGGGTCGGCAAGGCCCTCCCCGGCGACGGCAAGACCTTCGACTTCGGCTACGATTACACGGAATGCGGCGCGGTCAAGTTCTTCAAGGCCCAAGGGGCCATGGCCGTCGCCCCCTACTACTGCCTCAACGACTTCCTGGCCTCCCGCGCCCAGGGCACGGGGCTCTCGCGGCAGCACACCCTCGCCCAGGGCGACGCGCTGTGCGATTTCCGCTACAAGCGCAACCGCCCCGTCACCCAGAACTGGGACACCGAGACGCCGAAATTCCCCGGCAACAAACCCGCGTAGTGGGAGGGGGGCGAGAGGGGAAAGAAGGAGGGGGAGAGGGGAGAATGCCTCCGGGGGCCAGGAGGGGCCGAGGGCCCCTCCTGGACCACCCCATCCCGGAGGGCGAGGTCGTCAGCGCTGCATGTCTTCGAGGATGATTTCTCTCTGAAGGACTGCCGCGATCTATTTTTATTTCGGGGAAATACGAGAGTTATGCACAAGGATTTAATTCTGGCCTCGACCTCGCCGCGGCGCAAGGAACTGCTGATGCTGGCCGGCATCCCCTTCACCATCGTGCCGAGCCCGGCCGCAGAGCCGGAACCCGATTTCGGCGAACTGCCCGCCGCCTACGCCGCGCGCATGGCCCGGCTCAAGGCGGCGGCCGTGGCGCGGGCGCATCCCGACGCCGTGGTGCTCGGCGCGGATTCGGTGGTGGCCGTGGGCGACGTGATTTTGGGCAAGCCGCGCGACGCGGCCGATGCGCGGCGCATGCTCGGGCTGCTTTCCGGCCGCGTGCATCAGGTCGTGACGGGCTGCGCGCTCTTCGGGCTTGCCGCCGATCCCGAGGTGTTCACCGTTGCGACGGACGTGCACATGACGCCGCTTTCCGAGGACGCCATCGCCGCCTACGTGGCCACGGGCGAACCCATGGACAAGGCCGGGGCCTACGCCATCCAGGGCAAGGCGGCGGCGTTTATCACGGAACTCCACGGCTCTTATACGAATGTGGTGGGGCTGCCGTTGGCGGAAGTTGTAGAAGCTCTAAGATGTTACAGGGTTATCGTTCCAGAAAAACCCTAAAAATCCCCACCCCGTGGGGATTTCCAAGGCAAGTCCCCACGGAGTTCCCACACAACTTCCCACCCAAAAGCATCGCAACGGAGAGAGTTGACGCCGCCATCTACCATATGCCGGGAATCAAGCGATATTTTACTGTCGCGGCATATTCGGCGTAACCTTCTAATTCGTTCCGGAGCATTCTATCCTCAAGGCCGGTGCGCACAAGAATAACGCCGACGGCAAGGCAGCTCGGGATCAAGGAATAGAGTGAACCGATAATCAACGGATCCGCCACGCTGGCAAAAATCATTGCAACATAGCCAGGATGCCGCACATATACATAAGGACCAGAACGAATTACCCTGTGATCTCGATCCGTCTGAATTCGAGAGGTTCCCTCGAAAAATTTATTTGTAAGCATTGCCCAGTGGAAGAGAAGGAAGAAAAGAGAATAACACACAAGACCAAGGCCCGTACTCTGCAAATTTGACCATTGGTATCTCCCGACATCCAATCCCGCCGTTAATGGAATCCCCAACAGCAACAGAAAGAAATAGATCGTCAGAATTGCTTTATCCCAACCCTTCGTTCCCTGCCTGGCCGACGCTCGCTGATTCGCCAGTTCAGGCGCAAAGCGATACATGAGCAATGCCCCCAGTACCGCTCCAATAAAATGGGTTCCAAAAGCAAGCCATGCCCTTGGGATATCGAATCTTCCCGCAGCGGCAAAAAATACGATCATCATTATTAACGTCCACAGGAATGGAGCGAGAAGATATTTGACACCTTCTCTGGTCAAGTGCTGTTGCATACTTTCTTTTTCTCCAAAAACGTATAGGCAAAATTTCTTGCCCTTATCTCTAGTAGTACACAAAAAATATTGATATTCAACAAATTGCCTACGCTTGACAGCGAACCATAACATGCATGATGTATAATCATATTGACATAAGAAGCGCTATCGAGCGTCTCCAGGACCGCATGACCCAAAAAGATCCCACCAAGCTTCGAGTCGTGAGGTCATCGGCAATGAGCCAAAACCGTTACAAAAATACCACTTCGATGCGTATCGTGGGACTGCCGCTGGCGGAACTCCCAGGATTCTAAAGTGTTGACCACGAAAAAACAGTCGCAGTCCCCTTCCCCCCGGCCTTCCCGCCAAGCCGCTGGCGGAGCTATCCCCGTCGGAGCGCCTGCGCAACAACCGCGCTGAACAACATGCTGCCGAAACGGTTCAAATGCGTCGCATCCCCAAAGGCCTTGTCCGGGAACGGCATCCGCAACCCGTCCAGAACGGGGACGCCGTACTTTGCTGCGATGCCCCTGATCGTTTCATAAAAAAAACGGAGATGCCCGGGGCGTATCCCCTCCACATAGGACGTGTGCATGGGCAGGATGACAATGTGCGGCTGGATGGATTGTTGCAAAGCCAGCGTGAGCATCGACTCCAGAATTCCGGCGTTCTTCTCTCGACTCTGCGGATACGCCTTTTCAGAGCGGTATATTGCTTCCTCCGCTGCCACTGCGATCATCGAGGGGCTGAGGACAGAAGTATAGCTGTTTCTGACATTTTCACTCAAACTCTGGAAAAAATTGTCTGCATACGCTGCATCCGTGACGTTTTTATCCGAAAGAAACGAGTAGAGGCGAGTGGAATCGATGTTTGCCCGTTTTTCATATTCATAGTCGAATATATAATGGTAGACGCCAATAAGCACATGCCCAATCTTTCCGGAAAGCCCGTTCTCCATCGCAAATTTCAAGAGTTCGCAATCCGTCCGGATATCCTGGCTGCTCATCGCGAGATTGACGAGCGTGCGCTCGAGGCTTCCCTGGTGAAACGCATTGAAGGCATACGAATTGCCCGTGGCGACGACGACGTCCTCGCATGCGCCGGACGCCGCGGTCGCGACATCGAAAGACAAACGCAGCGTATAATCGATGACCGTTTCGGTGGGGACCGCCTCGCTTTGCACCAACTGCGAAAAGATATCCAGGGCCCAACTCGAGGCGATGAAGATATGGTCGTATTCGAGGGAGGGGATGTCCGCAATCGAATAGACAGGATGCCCGCAGTAGAATTTTCCCTGTTTGCCGGCATCGTTGTCGACAAACCCCGCAAGCGCGACATGCGGTTTGAGCGATTGCAGATGCGCCGCGCCGTTTCCGCCCGCACCAAAGACAAGGATACGTTTTCCTGCGCGTCCACGATCCATCCTACTCCTCCCCTTCCAGATCGACCAGCCCCATGCGGGCGGCGTAGTGCACGAGTTCGGCCAGGTTCGAGAGCCCGAGCTTGCCGAAGATGTTGGAGCGGTGGTTTTCCACGGTCTTGCGGGAAATGTACAGCCCCGCCGCGATCTCGGCCACGCCGCGGCCTTCGGCGAGCAGCCGCAGCACCTGCTGTTCGCGGCGCGTGAGCGTCTCGTAGGCCGGATCGGCGGGGCGCACCCGGCGCGCGGCGTAGGCGTCGAGCCGGTCGA
>DQED01000068.1 GCA_003525525.1 Desulfovibrio sp. | reverse complement strand
GGCCGGGCGCTTCTCCCCCCGCGCCGTGGGCAAGGCCCTGGCCGACGCCTACGCGCGCCTCGCCTGACGCCAGCCCGCCTTTCCTGGACAGTCGGCCCGCTCCGTGGCTATAGGGTCGGAAAACCCGAAAGGAGCGTATCCCATGTCCGATCAGAAATGCGGCTGCCCCTGCAGCTCTTTTTCGCCCCTGACCTTGGCCGCCATGGCTCTGGGCCTGCTCTTCGTCGTGTTCATGTTCATCGAAGCCACCACCATCCGTTGGTGGGTCATGCTGCCGCTGGCCCTGGTCAGCTTCGCCTTCTTCAACATCCAGCGCGGCCAGACCGAAGGCATCGAGAAGAAAGTCTGCTGCTGGGGCTACTGGCTCATCATCGTCGCCTTCCTGCTGCGCGACATGTGCCTGTCCGGCCAGCTTGTCGCCGCCTACCACCGTCTGACCGCCGCCGGCATCCCCCTGCATGGCTAAGCCGCATCCGCCCCTGCGCCGCATCTCGCCCCTGGCCACCCAGTCCGACCACGACCGGTTCGCCGTGGCGGATGCGGCGCTCGTGGCCCAGAAATGCCGCGACGCGGCCGCCAACCCCCGCCGCCGCGAAATCCACCGCTTCCACGCCGACGACGCCGCGACCCTGCACCGCATGATCAACGCCTTGCAGCCCGGCACCTACGTGCGCCCCCACCGCCACCTGACCCCGCCCAAGGACGAGGCCTTCGTGGCGCTCACCGGCAAGATGGGTTTCATCTGCTTCAAGGACGACGGCTCCTTCGACCGCGAAGACTGCGCCATCCTCGACGCCGCAGCCGGCTCCTATGCCGTGGACGCCCCCGCCGGCGGCTGGCACTGCGTCATGGCCCTCGTTCCGGATACCGCCGTGTTCGAAGTCAAACCCGGCCCCTACAGCCCCATCTCCGACAAGGACTTCGCCCCCTTCGCCCCGGCCGACGGCGACCCCGCCGCACGCGACTACCTGCGCGGCATGGAAGACCGGTTTCGGGAGCTGCTGGGACTGCCGGCAAGGGAATGGGAGTAGGAGCGGAGGGAGGAATGGAAGTGGGAGTGAGAGTGGGAGTGGGGGAGAGAAGAAGGGAAGAGTGAAGATGCCTCCGGCGGCCAGGAGGGGGTGCCCCCCTCCTGGACCTCCTCGACGGGAGCGGATGGGAGGGAGGTCGGGAACGGCAAGCGGCGGGGCGGTGGACCATGTGGTCGCGTAAATGGGGGCAACCCGCAGGCCGCAAAGCCGGCCAGCACGTTGCCCCCATTTACGCGACCACGGGCGCCAGCGGCGAAGCGCCGCATTTTAAGAAGTCTTTAAGAGGCTTTCAAAGTTAAATTCCTTCAAACTCGCCCCGAAGGGGCGACGGGCCTGCGAGGCCGGAATCGGGGCGGCGAGCCAGGAGCGCAGCGACGGCATCGCCGCCCCGATTCCGGCCTCGCCGACGCACACCCGCCCACGACCACGCTTCCATCCGCTTTCCCAATCCCCATCGAGGAGGTCCAGGAGGGGGTCACCCCCTCCTGGCCGCCGGAGGCATCTTCCCTCTTCCCTCTTCCCACTCCCCTTCTCCATCCCTCTCGTCATCGCCCCCTCTCCCTCTCCCTATCCCGCCAACGTCTGCTCGTAGATCGCTTCCAACCGCGCGGCCACGGCGGGCCAGTTGAGTTCCTCGGCGATGAGCGTGTGCGCGTTGTCGAGTTTGCGTTGGCGGCCGGCCGTATCGGTCAGGGCGGTGACGATGGCCTGGCCGAAGGCGGCGGGGTCGTCGACCGGGGCGGTGTAGCCGCAGTCGCGGGTTTCCATGATGCGTTTGATTTCGCCCACGGCGTTGGAGACGACGGGCACGCCCGAGGCGAGGTAGTCGCCGAAGCGGATGGGGAAGCGGGCTTTTTCGATGGGGTCGTCATCCATGGGCAGAAGCAGCGCGTCGGCGGCGGCGAGGTAGGTCGGCACTTCGCTGGAGGGTTTCTCGCCGACCTTGACGATATCCGGGGCGAAGCGCTCCTCGTAGGCGGCCATGCGGGCCTTGAAGGCGTCGGAGATGTGGAGCTTGCCCAGGAAGTAGAGTTTGAGGTCCGGGATGGACTGCCGCGCCGTGGCGTAGGCGTCGAGGAGCGCGAAGAGCGATTCGGTGTAGGTGTGGCCCATGGAGAGGACCATTTTGGCGTCCGGGGGCAGTCCCAGGGCGGCGCGCGCATCGAGCTTGTCCGGCATGGCGGCGGAGACGGTGGGGCAGTTGGGGATGTAGTGGATCTTTTCCTCGGGCAGGCCGGCGTCGCGGAATTTCTGCATGAGGATGGCGCTTGCGGCCGTGGCCATGTCGGCGTGGGCGGGCAGCTTGTCCTCGGTGAAGTCGTAGACGGCGCGCACGGGCGCGGGGTGGTGCAGGGTGAAGCCGCCTTTCCACATGTCGTCGTGGTCGAGGACGATTTTCACCTTGGGCCGGGCGAGGGAGGTCAGAAGCGTCGGCAGGCTGATGGGGTGCAGCGGAAAGGCGAAGGCGTGCAGGATGTCCATCTTCTGCGTGAGGCATTCCCGGGCGTTTAAAAACATGCGCAGGGTGTGGCCGGTATGGTAGGTGGCGAGGTTGACGCGCGGCAGGATGCGGATGGTGAGGTTGCCTTCCTTGCGGTCGCGAATGGAGAGCGTGGGCTCGCGCGAGGCGCAAAGGAGCGTCACTTCGTGGCCGCGCGCGGCGAGGTGCCGGGCCAGGTGGTAGCAGCGGAAATAGGTGCCGTAGCCCTCGGGATTGTGATTGAGGAAGAGGATTTTCATTTAGAGATTCGTTTTCGTGAAGAGTTTTTCGGGCAGCGCGCGCACGAGGCACATGATGGGCCGCCAGAACCAGGGGGTGTAGACCACGGCCTTGCCGCGCAGAACGGCGTTTCGGATGTCGGCGGCCACGCGCGCGGGCGTGGCGGTGAGGAATTGGGGCGTTGGCGCGGCGGCGGTCATGCGCGTTTTGGCCCAGCCGGGCAGCACGGTGACGACGCGCACGCCGGATTTGGCCAGCCTGTGGCGCAGGCCGGAGAGGTAGGCGGTGAGCCCGGCCTTGGCCGCGCCGTAGAGATAGTTGCTTTTGCGGCCGCGGTCGCCGGCGGGCGAGGAGATGCCGACGATGGTCCCGTGGCCGCGCGCCTCCATGTCCCGGGCGGCGATTTCGAGGATGGAGACCGCGCCGGTCAGGTTCACGTCGAGGGTCGCCTTGGCCAGGGCGAAATCGCGCTGTCCGGCCTGCTGGTCGGGATAGAGCCCGAAGGCCGTGACCACGATGTCCGGGGCCGGGTCGAGGGCGTCGTAGAACGCCTGGTGGCCGGCGAAATCCAGGGCGTCGAAGGCGCGCACGGCAACGGGCGTTTCGAAGGCGGCGCGGATGTCCGTGGCCGCTTCTTCCAGGCGCGCGAGGTCGCGCGAGGCGAGGGTGAGGCGTGCGGCGTCCTGGTGCGCGAGTTCCCTGGCCAGGGCCAGGGCGATGTCAGAGGCCGCGCCGAGGATGAGGACGTGGGGCGGAGCGTCGGCGGCGACGCGGCGTTTTTTCGGGGGCAGCAGCGTGTTTTTGAGCAACCGCAGGCCGAAGCGGGCGTAGTTGGCGAGAATTTTCGGGTTGCCGCCGGCCTGGAGGAGCTTTCTGCCGATGTAGGACGGGCGCAGGTGGAAATCGAGCAGCGTTTTTTTGCGGAAGGCCTCGATCTCCGCCATGGAAAGCCGCGTCGTGCCCACGGTCGGCGCGTTGAAGTAGTCCTTGCCGAGCACCGTGCCGGGGAGCAGGCCTTCCTCGCGCGCGATTTCGTTGAGGCGCGTGCCGTAATAGGGAATGGCGATGTGCAGTTCCAGGAAATCGTTGTCGAGCGCGAAGATGTGCTTGCGCGTGGCTTCGAGGTGCTCGCGGCCCTCCCAGGGCAGGCCGACGAGGAAGAAGCCGAAAGTGAGAAGCCCCGCCTCCTTGGCCCATTTCGTGGCCTGGAGGTTGTCTTCCACGGTGGTGTGCTTGCGGATGCGCGAAAGCGTTTCCGGGCTGCCCGATTCGTAGCCGAAAGCCACGAGCCAGCAACCGGCCTTTTTCATGAGGAAAAGCGTCTCGCGCGTGAGCGGCTTGACCTTGGAGTTGGCGACCCAGCGGATTTTCCCGGCAAGCGGCGAATCGAGGATGGCCCGGCACACGGCGGCGGTCCAATCGGCATCGAAGGTGAAGGTGTCGGACTTGAAGAAGAAGTCGCGGATGCCGTGGGTGAAGTAGCATTCGGAAAGTTCCGCCAGGATGTTTTCCGGAGAACGCAGGCGCAGCCTTTTGCCCGAGATCTTCGGCGTCATGCAGAAGATGCAGGCCGAGGGACAGCCGCGCGAGGTGGCGATGGTCGCTTGGGGCTCGCCGGTGTCGGGGCGGGCGTAGAGGGCGTTTTGGATCAGGCTCCTGTCGGGAAAGGGCAGGCTGTCCAGGTCGGTTTCCCAGGAGGCGAAGTCCGTGGGGGTCCAGACGCCGTCCTTCCTGTAGAGGATGCCTCGGATTGCGGACACGGCGGCGGGGTCGCCGAAATGCGCGGCCGCGAGTTTGCCCACGATGAAGTCCGATTCCAGGCCGATCAGGTAGGTGACGTCCGTAAGGTCGAGCTGGTCAAGCAGCGCCGCGTCCGGAGCGAAGAAGATCGCGCCCTTGAGCATGACGCAAAGGCCCGGCTTTCTGGCCGCAAGCTCCCGCACGAGGTGGAGGTCGTCGAAGATGGTGGAATTGGTGATGCTGACGAAGATGCCGTCCGGGGCCTCGCGGTCGAAGTCGGCGAAAAGGTCGGCCGGGGCGGCGCGTTCGGTCTGGTAGTCGCGCAAGAAGACGGCGAAGCCTTCCTTTTTGAGCGTGGCCGCGGCGTAGCCAAGATCGTTTGGCGCGCGCATGGACGTGGCCGTGGACTGTTCCACGTTGCCCTGGGAGCGGTCCTCGCCGCGCTGGTAGAACCGGCCCGGCGGGTAGAACAGCATGATCTTTTTCATGGGCGACCGGCGTGCTCCAGATAGAGGATGCAGTAGCAGCTGAGGATCCACAGCAGGATCGAGGCCTGGATGAAGCCGTCGCGCAGCAGCACCAGCGTCGGCGAACCGCTTTTGCACTCGACGAGCGTGATCTGCAAGTAGCGCAGCACGCCCATGATGACGAAAATCGCGGTCAGGTACAACTTGTCCGAGCCGTGCTTGGCAATGACTTCCGGCGAGACCGTGTAGAGGATGTAGCTGACGATGACCACGGCGGCCATGATCATCATGGACGCCGAAACGAACTCCAGGTTGTAGCCGTCGAGCGAGCGGCGCGTTTTCTCGCAGCCCGCGGCGGAAAGGAGCAGGTCGTCGCGGCGCTTGGCGAAGCCGAGGAAAAGCGCCAGCAGAAACGTCATGAGCACGATCCAGTGGCTCGGCGTGATGCCCGTGACCACCCCTCCCGCGAACACGCGCAGCACGAAGCCCACGGCGATGCAGCCGATGTCGACCAATGCCTTGTGCTTGAGCGCGAAGCTGTAGAGCAGGTTGATGGCGAGGTACGCGCCCAGGATGCCGGCGAAGGGAATGGACCCGAGCGTCAGGGAAAGAAAGCCGGCTCCGGCCAGGAGCAGGGCGGCGAAAAGCACGGCCTCGGCCGGAAAGAGCGCGCCGCTGGCCAGCGGGCGGGTGCGTTTGGAGGGGTGGGCGCGGTCCTCGTCCATGTCTTTCAGGTCGTTTACGGCATAGACGGCGCTGGCGGTCAGGCAGAAGGCGGCAAAGGCCAGCACCGCCCGGGGCAGGGCGGCGGGACCGGCCAGCTTCCAGCCGAAGAAAAGCGGCAGAAAGACGAAGGCGTTCTTGACGTACTGGTGCGGCCTGGCAAGCCTCAGGCAGGACGCCAGGCGCGAGGGACGTTGTTCCATACTGCTCCGGCTCCCCGGCCAGGATCGGCCGGCGGGCGGCGTCACCATAGCCGGGTTGCTCCGGTGGTTCAATCCTTGCCCCGCGCCCGTTTTCCGGGCCAGGGCGCAAGCAATGCGGCGCAAGTCAGCGCCAGGACGGCCCAGGCCGCGCGTACGACGGGCAGCATGCGCTCCATGACCGCTTCGTCGCGGAAAACGAGCGTCGCCGGCCCTTTCGCCCCGGACGGCAGGGGGAAGGCGTCGAGAAAGCCGTATCCCTTAAGCGGCGCGACCTCCCGGCCGTCGGCCAGGCGCAGTTTCCAGCCCGGGTGGAAGGCCTCGGCGAAAACCAGCGTCCTGCCGCCGCCTTCGGGCAGGTCCAGGGCGTAGCGGCCCGGACTCACGCGGGAGTACGCGAGCGCGGGCGGCGTTTGCGGCAAAGGCGTCTCGCGCGAGAGCTCCACGCGGTCCACGGCGGCTTCGGGCGGGCCGGTGAGGCG
>DQED01000069.1 GCA_003525525.1 Desulfovibrio sp. | reverse complement strand
TCGCCCCGGATGCGGCCGCAGTAGGACATGGTGGGCAGGTAGCCCACATCCCCGGCGAACGCGCCCAGGTCGCCCGTGTGGTTGGCCAGCCGCTCCAGTTCCAGGGCCAGGCGGGCCATCCAGCGCCCGCGCGGCGCGGGTTTTTCCCCTGCCAGGCTCTCCATGACCGCGGCATGGGCCAGGCTGTGCCCGATGCTGGTGTCGCCGGCCACGGTCTCCATCAGGTGCGGCGTGCGCAGGTCCGGGCCGCCCATGAGCAGGCGCTCGACGCCCCGGTGCTGGTAGCCGAGGCTTATTTCCAGGTGCATGACGTTTTCGCCGTAGCACTGGAAGCGGAAGTGCCCGGGTTCGATGATGCCGGCATGGACCGGGCCCACGGCCACTTCGTGGACGTCCTCGCCGCGCACCCGGAACTGTTCGGTCACGCCCGGGGCGGGGCGCGGCCCGTCCGGATGGACGAAGGAGGGCGTAAAGCGCACGGGCTTGAGCCAGGGATGGCCTTCGGGCCGGATCTCCCATTGTTCGAACAGTTCGCGCTCGAACATGTGGCACTGCGGGCATTCGGGCGTGAGGCTCGGATAGGCCGAGAGAGGCCCGGTGCGCCACACGGCGAGGCGGCCGTCGTGGTCGCGGCCGGTGAGGGCGACGAGCCCCACGCCGCCTTGTCCGGGCAGGCCGAACAGGGCCATGACGCGCCAGCCGTCGGCCACGCGGTCGAGGACGCGCTGGCGGAAGGCGGGAAGGGGCAGCACGGGAATGTCGGCCAGGGCGAGGCTTTGGGTATGGGAAAATTCCATGGCGTCAGCCTCCGATGGCCCCGGCCACGCGGGTGAGGAAGGCCCCGAGCGGCGCGGGCAGGTAAAGGCCGAGGACGAGCGCCAGGGCGAGCAGGGCCAAAGGCGGCCCCCAGGCGATGGCCGGTTCCGTCTGCGGCGGATGCACGGCCGGCGGCACCGGCCCCTGGACCATGCGCGCCACGGGCACGGACATGCCGACGAAGATGATCGCCAGGAAAGTGAGGCAGCACACGGCCGCGACGATATGCCCGCCGGCGAACAGGGCGCGCAGCAGCAGCAGTTCGCTGACGAAAATGCCGAACGGCGGCGAGCCGCAGATGGCCAAAAATCCGGCGGCCCACAAGGCCCCGGTCACGGGCAGGGCGCGGAAAAGCCCCCTGGCGTCGTGGCAGGAGCGCGTGTGGTAGAGCGCCAGGATGTTGCCGGAAATGAGGAACAGCGCGCCCTTGGTCAGGGAATGGCAGGCGGCGTGGAGCATGGCCGCGAAGGTGGCCGCGCCGCCGATGCCGACGCCAAGGGCGAGGATGCCCATGTGTTCGACGCTCGAATAGGCGAGCAGGCGCTTGTAGTCGCCCTGGCCGACGATGAAGACCGCGGCCAGCCCCATGGAGAAGAGCCCGAACAAGACGAGCAGGCCGCCGCTGAAGTCGGCCATGCCCGCCGCGCCGAGGATCTGGTGCGCGCGCAGGATGCCGAGGAAGGCGCAGTTGAGCAGCGCCCCGGACAAAAGCGCCGAGACCAGGGACGGCGACTGGCTGTGCGCGTCGGGCAGCCAGTTGTGCATGGGGGCCAGCCCCATCTTGGTGCCGTAGCCGACGAGCAGGAAAATGAACGCCGCCTTGAGCCAGGGCTTTCCGGCCGCGGCCGCGCGGGGCAGCATGGACGCGAGGTCCATCGAGGCGAGCGGGCTCGCCTGGTCGTAGAAGGCCACGGAGAAAAGGATGTTGCCAAGCAGCGCCAGGGCGATGCCCACCGAGCAGATGAGCAGGTATTTCCAGGTCGCTTCCAGGGAGCGGCGGTGGCGGTGGAAATAGATCAGCGGGGCGCTCGAGAGCGTGGTCGCCTCGATGCCGACCCAGAGCACGGACAGGTTGCGCGTGGACGCGACCAGGGTCATGGCGGCCAGGAACAGGCACAGGCAGGCGGTAAAGATGCGCTCCGGGGCGTTGGTGAACACGGAGCCGTCCTGGAAGTCGCGCTTGGCCCCGGCGCCTTCGGCGCGCAGGTAGCCCGTGGCGTAGACGGCGGCGGCGAGAAACAGCAGGCTCGCCAGGGACAGGAACAGCTGTCCCGGGGCGTCGAGCTCCAGCAGCCCGCCCCAGGCCGGATGCGGCGGCACGGCGAAGGTGGCGGCGACGAGGGCCGCGTGCAGGCAGGCGGCGAGGATGAGCACGGCGCGGCGGAGCCGGTCGGCGGCCAGGGCCAGACACAGGGCCGCGGCCAGGATCGGGACGAGAAGCAGGGCGCTTAGCATGGGGCATCAGTCCCGCAGGCTGCAAAACCGTCCGACGTCGATGGACTCGAAGGTCTTGTTGATGTGGTGGATGGCGATGCCCATGACGAAGACGGCCACGAACACGTCGAGGAGCACGGACAGTTCCAGCCAGACCGATCCCTGGCCGGAGAGCGGCGTGCCGAGCAGGAAGATGCCGTTTTCCGCGCCGAGGTAGCCGATGACCTGGGTCAGGGCCTTTTTGCGGGCCACGACCAGGGTCAGGCCGGCGAAGATGGTGGTCAGCGCGGCCGGGAAGAGCAGCGGCGGAAACAGCCCGGGCGGAAACGGCAGGCGCGTCTCCAGCCAGAGTGAAAAGAGCAGTCCGGCAACGCCCGCGACCAGGGAGAGGTGGAAGCCGAGCGTCGGTTCCACCACGGGGTTGACTTCGAGCCGCGAGAGCGTGCGCGCAAGCAGCCAGGGAAAACCCACGCCCTTGATGGCGAAGACGGCAAACGACAGGGCCAGGGCGTGCCCGTGGGCGGCAGAGCCTGAAAAAAGGAGAGGCACGGCGGCAAGGAGCGCCCCCTGCACCGCGGTCAGGCGGATGAGGACGCGCAGCCGCGAGATGGCGAGATACGCCAAATTGCAGCACAGCAGGGCGACCATGACGGACTGGAACAGTTCCACGCGCCTACCTCCACAAAGTCAGGACCAGGGCCAGGGCGGCGAGCCCGCCGGCCCCGCCCAGAAGGCGCGGCACGCGCGTGAGGCGAAGCCTTGCCATCACCGATTCCACCACGCCGACCAGCGCCGCCGTCGCGCCCATGGCGGCAAGCCAGACGCCCCAGGCGGCAAGGGGCGGCATGCCCTTCAGCGGCAGCAGGCAGCCGACCGTCAGGGCGCAGAAAAGCCAGAGCTTGAGCGCCGCGCCGTAGACGATGGCGGCCATGTCCGGACCGCTGTGATCGAGGACCATGACCTCGTGGATCATGGTGAGCTCGAGGTGGGTGTTGGGGTCGTCCACGGGCAGGCGGGAGTTTTCCGCCAGGAGCAGCACGAAGAGGATGGCCGGCACGAACAGCCCTTCCGGGGCGAAGGCGGGGCCGGGGCCGACGAGCATGGCCGAGAGGGAAAGCCCCTCGCTGCGGCTGGCCAGGCACAGAAAACAGAGGAAGAGCACCGGCTCGGCCAGGGCGGAAAAGACCGCTTCGCGGCTTGCGCCCATGCCCTCGAAGCTCGAGCCCGTGTCCAGGGCGGCCAGCACCAGGGCCAGCCGGGAAAGCCCGAGCAGGTAGGCCATGAGCATGAAATCCCCGGTGAAGCGCATGGTCGCGGCCTGTCCCCCGGCCGGAACCAGGAGCAGGGCGCAGCAGACGGCGGCCAGGGATACGGCCGGCCCTGCGGCGAACATCCAGGAAGCGGTGCGGCTTATGACCGCGCCTTTGCGCAGGAGCTTGGCCAAGTCAAAATAGGTCTGGAGCAGCGGCCTGCCCTGGCGTCCGGCAAAACGTGCCTTGACCCGGTTGATGATGCCGAGGAGCAGGGGGGCGAGCAGCAGGGCCAGGAGGGGATGGAGCAAAGGCTGCATGTCAGAGCTTCCAGGCCAGCAGCAGGACCAGTGTGGCCAGCACGTAAAGGATGTACAGATGGACCCGGCCGTGCTGCACCACCTTGAGGGCGTCGCAGGCCTTGGCCGTCAGTTCGAAGACCGGGGTGAACACGGCGTTTTTTATCCGGTCCGGGGCCGCGACGACGAGGCGCGCGCCGGCGGGGAAATAGCCGGGCGCCATGTCCAGGCGGCTGGTCTGGCCCATGGGGCCGGACAGCAGCCGCGCCGCCGGTTCGACGAAGGAGGCCGGCCCGTACTGCATGCGCGCGGTCGGGGCGGCGTAGCCGCAGCCCCAG
>DQED01000192.1:4094-4455 GCA_003525525.1 Desulfovibrio sp. | reverse complement strand
TCCGTGGCCATGATGCTCAAGCATTCCTTCAATGAAATCGCTGCTGCGGACGCCATCGAGGCGGCCTGCGCCAAGGTGCTGGCCGAGGGCTACCGCACGGGCGACATCATGGAGCCGGGCAGGAATCTCGTCGGCTGCAAGGCCATGGGCGATCTCGTCGTGGCCCGGTTGGGTTAGGCAACACCTTCAAATCACAAGGCCCGGCGGAACAGCTGCCGACTGCCGGCATTATCCGGCGGCGGGGGCTGGTTCTCCGGGCCTTTTTTGCGTATGCAGGCACGGCCGGGCGGACCAGCCCGGCAGTTCTCATGCGGCCTGC
This sequence comes from Desulfovibrio sp., assembly GCA_003525525.1. Taxonomy (GTDB): domain Bacteria; phylum Desulfobacterota; class Desulfovibrionia; order Desulfovibrionales; family Desulfovibrionaceae; genus Solidesulfovibrio. The sequence continues at coordinate 4,136 of DQED01000192.1, read as the reverse complement.
GCCGCGCCCGATGGAAGTTATGGCCAAAGTCAGTCTGCAAAA
>DQED01000192.1:662-4046 GCA_003525525.1 Desulfovibrio sp. | reverse complement strand
GCGGGCAAGTCCACGCTTTTGAAACTCATCGCCGGCGTGTCCGAACCCGACGGCGGCAAGGTGTCGCTCTCGACCGGCGCGCGCCTGGGCTACGTCGCCCAGGACATGGACGAGGCCGACCTCGGCATGACGCTACTCGCCTGGGTCATGGCCGCCTTGCCGTCCTGGAAGGAATTCTGGGCGCGCTACGACGCGGCCGTCGCCGCCGGCGACAAGCCCGCCATGGAGGCGCTGGCCCACGAACAGGCGAGCCTCGAACACGCGCTGGGCTACAACCCCGAGCACCGGGCCAAGACGATCCTCACGGGCCTGGGCTTCGAGGAAAAGCACCAGGGCGCGCCCCTTGCCGCGCTTTCCGGCGGCTGGCGCGAGCGGGCCAAGCTCGCCAGGGTGCTTACGGCCGGGGCCGACGTGCTGCTCCTCGACGAGCCCACCAACCACCTGGACCTTGACGCCGTATCCTGGCTCGAATCCTTTTTGTGCAATTTCCCCGGTGTGCTGGTCTTCGTCGCCCACGACCGCGTCTTTCTCGACCGCGTGGCCACGCACACGCTCTTCATGGGCGACGTCAAGCCCATCTGGCGGCCCGGCTCCTTCACGCAGTTCCTCGCCTGGCGCGAGGAGATGGAAAAGCAGTGGGAGCGGCAGGCGGCGGCCATCGACAACAAGATCAAGCAGCACAACGCCTTCGTGGACCGCTTCCGCTACAAGGCGACCAAGGCGCGCCAGGCGCAAAGCAAACTGAAGAATGTTGACAAGCTCGAAAAGGAGATGGCGGCGCTCAAAAGCGAGCGTCCGGACGTGCGCGCCAAGACGCTCAATTTCACGCTGCCCGAACCCGAGAAGTCGGACAAGACCGTGTGCGCGGCGGCCGAACTCTCCTACGCCTATCCCGACCGCAAGCCCCTCTGGCCGCCGCTGACCTTCCAGCTCTTTCGCGGCCAGAAAGTGGCGCTGGTCGGGCACAACGGCGCGGGCAAGACCACGCTTTTAAAGCTCGTGGTCGGCGCGCTCAAACCCGCCTCGGGCCGGCTGCTGCTCGGCACAGGGGTCAAGCTCGGCTATTTCAGCCAGCACCAGACGGAGATTCTGCAATCCGACGCCCTGGTCATGTCCGAGATGAAGCGCATGGCCGGCCCAAGGGCCACGCACCTGGAGGTCTGCTCCATCCTGGGACTTTTCCTTCTGGGCGAGGACTACTGGGAGCGCCGGGTATCGGAGCTTTCCGGCGGCGAGAAGTCGCGGCTGGTGCTGGCCGGCCTTTTTTCCGCGCGCGCCAATTTCCTCGTCCTCGACGAACCCACCAACCACCTGGACCTGGAGAGCCGCGAAGCCCTCGTGCGGGCGCTTGCGGAATACACCGGCACTATCCTCATGGTCGCCCACGACCGCTATCTGCTGCGCGAGGCGGCGGGGGAAGTCTGGGCCGTGGGCGAGGACGGCGTCACGGTCTACGACGAAGGGTTCGCCGCCTACGAGGCGGCGCAGGCCGCCCGGCAAAACGAGGCCGCCGCGACCTCCGGCGACGACGCCGGCGACGCCCCGTCCGCGCCGAAGCTCTCGCGCCAGGAGGACAAGGAACGCAAACGCCGCGTGGCCGAACAGCGCAACGCCCTCTACCGCGACATCAAGCCCAAGCGCGAGGCCTTCGACAAGCTCGAGGCCAGGCTTGAAGCGGTGCTGGCGCGCCAGTCCGAAGTGGAAGCCGTCATGGCCGAGCCGGAAACGTACGCCCAAAAGGAGCTCTTTTCCTCGCTCGGCAAGGAATACGGGACCCTTGGCCACGAGGCCGAGGAACTGCTTGCCCGCATGGCGGTGCTGGAAGAGGAACTCGCCGATTTGGAGGCCCGCCGGGCCGCATTGCTGGAGGCATCATGAAGTGTGCGCCGAAGATTGTGACTGTTGTGGCCGCCGTCATCTGGCGGGATGGAAAGTATCTGGGCGTCAAGCGCCCCCAGGGCAAGCCCATGGCCGGGCAGTACGAGTTCCCCGGCGGCAAGGTGGAGCCCGACGAGTCGGTGCGCGCGGCGCTCGTGCGGGAACTGCGTGAGGAATTGGACATAACGCCTACTTCGATTGCCTTTTTTCAGGAAAAAGAGCATTCCTACGCGCATATTTCCGTGCACCTGCATTTCTTTCATGTCCGTGCCTTCGAGGGCGAACTGTCTCCGCGGGAGGGTCAGGAAATGGAATGGCTGACCCCCGAGGAGGGGAAGGACAGGCCTTTTCTGGAAGCGGACCAGGACATCGTGGCGCAGCTCGCCGTCACGGGCAGTGAAGTTATTCAGTAGCGAGTGCGGGTGAGGGGGATGGAGAGGGGGAGGAGGAAATGCCTCCGGCGGCCAGGAGGGGCCGAGGGCCCCTCCTGGACCACCCCGAAGGGGGGGCGTAATTCCTCCCACCAACACCGTCTGTCGCGTTGCCGCTACGTTTTGTCGCTATCCCCTTTGAAAGTTTTTCGGGGAAAGGGGGGTGGGCCGGGGGGGAAACCCCCTTTTTCAAAAAGGGGGGTTCCCCCCCGGTCTTCGCTTCTTCTGCTCCTCCCCGGAAAGGAGACCGCGTGCGCATCAGGGATTTGATCGCGGCCAGGCGGCCGTTCGTTTCGCTGGAGTTTTTCCCGCCCAAGGAGCGCGAGGCCTGGGCCGGGTTCTTCGACGTGGTGGAGCGGCTGTTGCCGGTGCATCCGCTTTTCGTCTCCGTGACCTACGGGGCCGGCGGCAGCACCCATGCCCACACGCTGGAGATCGTGTCGCGCCTCAAGACCGCCTACGGCCTCGAGCCCATGGCCCATCTGACCTGCGTCGGGGCGAGCCGGGAGAAGATTCGCGGTTTCCTCGACGGATTGCGCGCGGCGGGCGTGGACAACGTGCTGGCGCTACGCGGCGACCCGCCCCGGGGACAGGAGAACTTCGTCCCGGATTCCGATGACTTCCGGCACGCTTCCGACCTCGTCGGCTTCATCCGCCGGGAATACCCCGGGCTGTGCCTGGGCGTGGCCGGCTATCCCGAGTGCCATCCCGAGGCGGTTTCGCCCGAGGCGGACCTGGATTTCCTGCGCCAAAAGCTCGCGTTGGGCGGCGACTTCGTGGTCACGCAGCTCTTTTTCGACAACGACTGTTATTTCCGCTTCGTGGAAAAGGTGCGGGCGCTTGGCATCGACGCGCCCATCGTGCCGGGCGTGCTGCCGGTCATGAGCCTGGCGAGCGTGAAGCGGCTGGTCGGCATGTGCGGCGCGACCCTGCCGCCGGCCTATCTGGCCGAGCTGGAGGCCGCGGACGCGTCGGGCGGCGCGGCGGCCGTGGCCAAGGCCGGCATCGCCTACGCCACGCGCCAGGCGAAGGATCTCCTCGCCCGCGGCGCGCCGGGCGTGCATCTCTACACGCT
>DQED01000192.1:0-562 GCA_003525525.1 Desulfovibrio sp. | reverse complement strand
GGACCACCCCGAAAGGGGGAGGGGGCCGCGTCGCGCAGTGACGCGAATGGGCGTACGTCATAAGATTTCAGTGTGTTATGGCGTAAGCCTCCTCGCTGCGGCGGGATTGTGAATTTTTACAATAGCCTCATTTCATTTGATAAAAATCTGGCGTTTCCCCGGGGAATCGCCTAGACAGAGCTTTCCGTGACTTCTCCTTGCGGGAGGTTCAGGAGGGACAGTGTCCCTCCTGGCAGCCGGAGGCGTCTTAATCACCAAGGGAGGACCATATGGCCAGGGGCGAATGGGTTGTGGCCGTGGCTGGGGCCACGGGAGCCGTGGGACGGGAGATGCTCAAGACCCTCGAACAGCGCGCGTTTCCGGCCAAGACCGTCAAGGCCTTGGCTTCCTCGCGCTCGGCGGGCACGACCGTGCCGTACGCCGACGGGGAGCTTACCGTCGAGGAGATGACCGAGGATTCCTTCAAGGGCGTGGACATCGCCCTCTTCTCCGCCGGCGGCGCAACCTCGAAAAAATTTGCGCCCTTCGCCGTCAAATCCGGCTGCGTGGTCATCGACAATTC
>DQED01000429.1 GCA_003525525.1 Desulfovibrio sp. | reverse complement strand
CGCCGGACCCCGTGCACGGCCTGCACCCGGAGTTCACGGCCTCGGTCAACCTGGCTTCCCAGCTGGCGATCCCCTTTTACGCCCTGCTCGGGCGCAAGGTGCCCGACGCGGCGCGCGAGACGTTTCTCTCGGGCCTCGTCGCCGCGCATTTCGATTGGCTGGCCCGCCAGCCGGGCCGCACCTGCCTCGTGTGCGACACGGCCTGGGAGCGCGCCGACGGCGAGGCGATCCTCGAGAGCCGCGACGCCCTGGAGGGCGTGGCCCTGCCGCCGCCCGAGCGTTCCTGGATCTGGCGCATCGCTCCGCGCCCCGAGGAGTCCCTGGCCTACGACCGGCACAACCGCGTGGCGGGCTACACGGATTTCGCCGCCGCCTGGAACCGGCATCTGGACAATTCGCGCGATCTGGCGTGACCGGGGGAGGGCTCGGCGGCACGCATGCGCTGCAGGAATAGCGGCTCACGGATGCCGCCCCTGCTTGCCGCAACGGCCTGGAAAACGATGCGGCCGCGTTTTCCGGGGAGAAGGATTCCCCCTGGAAAACGCGGCCGCGAAAGACGAGGCGAGTGCCTATTTGTTTTTGTATTCCTTGGCCTTGGCTTCGTACAGCTCTTCCAGGTAGTCGGCGTGGACCTTGAGTTTTTCCGCCTTGGTCACGAGCGCCCCCACCTTTTCGTCCAGGGCGCGCAGCTCCTCGGCCGCGGCGCCGGCGGCCTTGCGCGCGATACGTTCCGTCTCGGCGGCGTTGACCGCGTGGATGGCGTCCCGGTAATCCCGTTCGGCGTGGCGCAGTTCGCGGTGCAGGGCTTCTGGCATCATGGCCTCGTAATCCTGCGCCGCGGCGGGCGACGCCAGCAGGCAGGGAGCGGCGCAGACAGCAAGCAACAACAGGACAAGGCCGGCGGCACGAAGGCCACGGCTCGCCGAAAAAGTGAAAATGCCCATGGCATGCCTCGCGATGGAACGTGGTATTGTCCGTTGTCGCGCGCGGGCCGCGTCCGGACCAATCCGTTGTAGGCGCGTGCCGCCGAAAATACAACCGCTTCACGCGCCGTGCCCGCGGCCGCGGCGGCATTGACCCGCTTGCCGGATGCGGGGTACACCCCCGACCGAAATTTCCGGCGCTCCCGCAAGGGTGCCAGCCGCCAAGGAGCCGTTCATGGCCAGGTACGAGACGGTCATCGGCGTGGAAGTCCACGCCCAGCTCAAGACCGAAAGCAAGATATTCTGCTCCTGCTCCACCCGTTTCGGCAACGACCCCAACGAAAATGTCTGCCCGGTCTGCGCGGGCATGCCGGGGGTGCTGCCGGTGCTCAACGCCCGGGCCGTGGAATTCGCCGCAAAGATGGGCCTGGCCACGGACTGCACGGTCAATCCCGTCTCGGTCTTCGCGCGCAAGAACTACTTCTATCCCGACCTGCCCAAGGCCTACCAGATCTCCCAGTACGAGCAGCCCATCTGCGAGCACGGCCACATCGACGTGGTCGTGGACGGGACGCCCAAGCGCGTGGGCATCACGCGCATCCACATGGAAGAGGACGCGGGCAAGAACATCCATTCCGCCGCGGACAACCTGAGCTATGTGGATTTGAACCGCGCCTGCGTGCCGCTCATTGAAATCGTCTCCGAGCCGGACATGCGCAGCCCCGAGGAGGTCGTGGCGTACCTCAAGGCGCTGCGCGCCATCCTCGTCTACCTCGACATCTGCGACGGCAACATGGAGGAAGGCTCCTTTCGCTGCGACGCCAACGTGAGCCTGCGCCCCGTGGGCCAGGAGGCGTTCGGCACGCGCACGGAGCTCAAAAACCTAAACAGCTTCCGCCACGTGCAAAAGGCCATCGAATACGAGGTGGAGCGCCAGGCCGACATCCTCGACGACGGCGGCGTCATCGTCCAGGAGACGCGCCTCTATGACGCGGCGAAAAACACCACCGCCTCCATGCGCGCCAAGGAGGAGGCCAACGACTACCGTTATTTCCCGGACCCGGATCTCGTGCCCCTGACGCTCGCCGCCGACACCCTCGCCCGCTGGAAGGGCGAGCTGCCCGAACTGCCGGCCGCGCGTCGCGAGCGCTTCGTCGCCACGCTCGGGCTTTCCGACTACGACGCCGACGTGCTCACGGCCGAACGCGAACTGGCCGACTATTTCGAGGCCGCGCTCGCCGCCGGGGCCGACCCGAAAAAGGCCGCCAACTGGGTGCAGACCGAGCTTTTGCGCGAATGCCACCAGTCCGGCGTCGCGCCCGCGGCCTGCGCCCTGTCCCCGGACAAGCTCGCCGCGCTGATCAAGCTCGTGGACGACGGCGTCATTTCCGGCAAGATCGCCAAGCAGATCTTCCCCGAGCTCTACGCCAAGGGCCTCGACCCGGCCGCGTACGTGCGCGACCAGGGCCTGGCGCAGATCTCCGACACGAGCGCCCTGGAAACGGCCGTGGACGCGGTCCTCGCCGCCAACCCCGCCGAGGTGGAGGCCTACCGCGGCGGCAAGAAAAAGCTCATGGGATTTTTCGTCGGCCAGATCATGAAGGCCACCAAGGGGCAGGCCAACCCGGGTCTGGTCAACGAGCTGCTGGCGAAAAAGCTGGGCTGACGGTGCGCGCTCTCGCGAATACGGCCGTATTTTCGCAGCGCGCCTCCAGGCCCGGACCATGCCGCCGCACCAACGCGCGAACAATGCCTTTACGGTCGCGACGCTCCTCCGCGCGCCGCGTCCCGGGGGAATCGTCCCCCCGCCCCCGGCCGGGGGCATCGCAACCTCGCACCACATGCTGACGGAAAAACGATCATGACCGACCACATCGCCTTTTGCGCCGAACGGCAGGCCCTGCTGCTCCTGGACCAGCGTTTTCTGCCCGACCGCGAGGAGTCCTTCGTCTGCCGCAATACCGCCGACACCATCTACGCCTTGCAGACCATGGTGGTGCGCGGCGCGCCGGCCATCGGCGTCACGGCCGCCTACGGCTGCTACCTGGCCGCCCGCGAGGCCGGCGAGGCCGGCGACGGGTGGAAGGAGCGCCTGCAGGCGCTGCTGCACGACCTCGAGGAGGCCCGCCCCACGGCCGTCAATCTGCGCTGGGCGGTGTCGCGCATGCGCAAGACGTGGACCGAGCTCGGCGATGCGACCCGCGACGCCCTGCTTTCGACCTGGCTCGGCGAGGCCCAGCGCATGCACGCCGAGGATATCGAGATCAACAAGCGCATGGGCAAGAACGGCGCGGCGCTCATTGCCGACGGCGACACCGTCATGACCCACTGCAACGCCGG
>DQED01000008.1 GCA_003525525.1 Desulfovibrio sp. | reverse complement strand
GCGCTGGCCGCGGCCGTGGCCTACGTGCCGCAGGCGCACCAGGCCGCCTTCGCCTACACCGTGCTCGACATCGTGCTCATGGGCCGCGCCGCCAGATCGTTGTGCTTCGGCCCGCCGCGCGCCGCGGACAGGGACATCGCCATGGACGCCCTGCGCCGCTTTTCCATCGGCCACCTCGCGGGCAAGCCCGTCACGCAGTTAAGCGGCGGCCAGCGCCAGCTGACGCTGCTCGCCCGCGCCCTGGCCCAGGGCGCGCGGGCGCTGGTGCTCGACGAGCCCGTGACCGGCCTCGACTTCGGCCACCAGGCGAAGTTCCTCGAAATCCTGCGCGAACTGTGCGCCGAGGGCTACACCTGCGTCATGACCACGCATTTCCCGGACCATGCCCTGTGGGTGGCCGACCGCGTGCTCATGCTGCGCGGGGGCCGCATCGTGGCCGACGGCGCGCCCGAGGCGGTGGTCACGGGCGAGCAGCTCGGCCGCCTGTACGGCGTGGATATTTCCGTTTTCCCCATTGTCGCGGCCCTGCGGGTCTGCGTCCCGGACCGGATCAGCCGGTTGTGCCGGGACGCGGCCGGGGACGCATAAGGAGCTTCCCATGCAATGTCCCGTCTGCGCGCGCGGCTGCGTGCTCGCGCCCGGCAAAAGCGGCGCGTGCGGCCGCTACGTCCGCAACGACGACGCGGTTGTCGAGCGCTATCCCGACCGCTACCTGATCGCCAGCCCCATTTCCGTGGAGACGATTCCGCTTTTGCATTTCCATCCCGGCGCGCCGTTTTTCCAGATCAGCACCGTGGGCTGCAATTTCGACTGTCCGGGCTGCATCGCCACGGTCACGGCGCGGGAGATGCGCCCAGACAGCCCGGCGCTGATGCCGCTTGCGCCGGAAGAAATCGTGAAAAGGGCCGTCGCAACGGACTGCCGGGGCATCGCCTTTCTCATGAACGACCCCCTGGCCTCCTACTACACGTTCCTGCGCGTGGCCCGCGTCGCCAAGGCCCGGGGGCTCATGGTCGCCTGCGCCACCAACGCCTACTTCACCGAGGCCTCCCTCGCGCCGCTGCTCACGCTGCTCGACGCCGTCAACATCGGCGTCAAGGGCGCGGGCCCGGACGGCATCCGCGCCTGCGGCGGCGGCGACCCGCAGGTGGTCCTCGGCAACATCCGCGCGCTCGTGGCCGCAGGCGTCCATGTCGAGGTCGCCTGCATGGACCGCCTGGACAACCGCGACGACACGCGGCTGCTCGCGCGCACCCTGGCGGCGATTTCCCCGGCCATGCCGCTCCAGCTCATGCGCTACGTGCCCATCGAAACGGCCGACCCGGCCCTCGAGCCGGCCATCGCCGACACCGAGGCTTTTGCGCGGGAGCTGCGGCGCACCCTGCCCCACACCTTCGTCTTCAACTCCCCGGGCACACGCGGCCTGGATACGCTCTGCCCGGACTGCGGCGCGCCTGTCGTCGCCCGCGACTTCTACGGCCCCATGGGCGCGCGGCTGCTTTCCCTGGCCCCGGGCGTCCCGGACGACGCCGTGCGCTGCGGCCGCTGCGGCAGGGACGCGGGCATCGACGGCCCGGTCTCGCCGCCGGCCATGCGCGAAGGCGCGTTCCAGGGCGGCTATCCGTTCACGCGGGGGCTCGAGATCGTGGAATCCCTGTGCCTGGCCATGGGCGTACGCGAGCAGGCCGAAGTCGTGCGCGCCTTCGAGCATCTGCTCGGCGAGGGCATGCTCACGCGCCTGCACCACGACATCCAGCATATCGACGGCTATTTCGGGCTGATCCGCCATTTCGGCAAGGCGCTCGGCCGCGAGGCCGGCGCGACGCGGCTGACGGACTACCTGACGGCCATGCTCGAGCCCGTCCGGCAAGGCGTGGCCGGCGTCGCGCATCGTCCCCGGGCCTACTACGCCATGGGCAAGCCGCTTTTCGCCATCATGGGCACGCGCTTCGAAAACCACCTCGTGGGCGTGGCCGGCGGGGAAAGCTGCAACGCGACCCTCGACCTCAAGGGCCGGCCCGGGCGCAGCATCACGCCGGAGACACTTGAAAAACTCGACCCCGAGGTCATCTTCATCTCCTCGTTTCTTTCCAACAGCCCCGAGGCCTTTCTCGCGGACTGCCGCGACCTCGGGCTCGACGTCGCGGCGGTGCGCGACGGGCGCGTCTTCACGTCCCCCGTGCCGGCAAGCGACTTCGGCGCGCCCAAGTGGGTGCTCGGCCTGCGCTTTATCGCCAACAAGCTGCACCCGGAGCGGTTCGCGTTCGACATCGAGGCCGACGCGGCCGCGTATCACCGGCAGTTTTTCGGCGTGGACTTTCCGCTGGCCACGGTCAACCGCTCCTTTGCCAAACCGAGCCGCCTGTGGCGGTTCCAGGAAGGCGCGGCCAGGAACGCGGCGACGCAATGAAAAAAGCCCCCGTCGCAAGGCGGGGGCTTTTTCCTGCATGGGACAGGCCGTTTCGCCTGGGCCTCAGTTGGCCGTTTGCGATGGGGCGGACTGCCCGGCGAGGCCGGCCAGGATCTCCGGCCGCAGGATTTCCTCGTTGGGCATGGATACGTACTTCTCGATCAGCGCCTGCCAGAGCTTGTAGCCGTCCGGGCGCAGATGCACGCCGTCGGTGGTCAGGGCCGCGTTGAGCGCGCCGTCCACCGTGAAGTGGCTGTACAGGTCGACGTAGACGCAGCCGGGAATCTCGGCGCAAAGCGCCTGCAAACCGGCGTTGAGGTCGCGGATCTTGTCGTTGGACAGGTCCGGCCGGTTGACCACCGGCAGCACGCTTTGCACGAAGACCACGGTCTTGGGCGAACCCTGGTGGATGCGCCGCAGGATTTCCCGGTAGCGGGAAAGGATGCTGGCGTTGGGACTCCAGATCTCGTTGATCCCCTCCAGAATGAAGATCTTCTCCGGCTTCATGCCGACCACGGGACTCAAGGTCTTGAGGATCTTGGCCGTGGTGTTGCTCACCGCGCCCTTGTTGACCACATCGGGAAAGCCCCCCACGTACTTCCAACCCGCCGTCTGGCTGCCGCCCAGAAAAACCGTCTTGGCCAGCGCCTCGCTCGCCCCCAAAAAAAGAAGCGCCGCCGAAACGACGCCAACCCGAAACCATCCGGAAACCATTTCTCCCCTCTCCTTGCACATACAAATCCGGCCTCGCGCCTCCCGCGAGTACGGATCGCGAAATAGCACGGCCCGAATCGATTGAAAAGACTTCCCGCCCGGAGTAGGGTTTCCGCAAAGGCTGTGGCGGGGGCCTCCCGAAGCCGTCGGCGAGGACGCCAGCGTCGCATTGGCGCATCGCAACCCCCAATCCGCAACCCGGGCGGCCGCCTCGCGCGGCCAAGGCCCCGTTGCCGCGAGTCCGTATGAGCGCGCAAGACAAAACATCCCTCAAGCTGCTCGAAGAGGCCATGGCCCAGCGGGCACGCTGTTTCCTCTCCCTGCCCGTATCCGTCACCGGCGTGCGCGAACTGGACTGCGCCATGCTGGAATCCTCCACGCGGGGCCTGCTGCTGGAAAGCCAGGGCAAGGCCGCCTGCGGTCCGCACTGGATGGGGCTCGACGTCACGGGCTATTTCCGGGTGATACTGCGCCGCAACGGTATCGACGAGACGTTCTACACCTTCGACAGCCGCATCAAGGCGGCGGCCAACGGGCGCACGGGCATCGCCCGGCTGCTGCTCGAAGAGCCCGACTCGCTGGTCTTCGGCCAGCGCCGCAAGAGCCTGCGCGTGGAGCCGGACATCGAACGCATCGCGGCGGCGTTTCTCTGGCGCTACGACAAAAAAGAGGGCTTCGTCATGGACTGCCCGGCGCTTAGGCGCGTCGACTTCCAGGGCGGGCTCGCGCGCATCGCCGACATTTCGGCCGGAGGCATGCGCCTGACCGTGCGCGGGGCGCTCGTGCGCGAGCGCAGCCTGGAACTGCCCCAGGGCCAACGGGTGGTGGTGCACCTGCAACTGCGCGAACCGCGCGAACCTGGGGACCACGAGTTCTGGATCGTGGCCCGCGTGCGCCACACGGCCCGGGACTGCCTGTGCGGGGATGCGATCTACGGCTTCGAATTCTTAGCCAGCGGCAGCCTTGACGCCAAGGCCGGCAAGATCCGCTGGCAACCCGTGCAGGAGCACACGATCGGCGGGCTCGCGGACATCTTCCACCACTGGGACCTGGACAGGCGACGGCAGAAAGTGGACTGAGCCGGCCCTACTTTGCGGCGGTCCCGGCGCGCAGTTCCCGCAGCGTCATGCCGCTGGCCGCCACGCGCCACAGCCCGAGCGCCGTCACGGGCAGGTACTGCAGCAGATGCATGGCCAGGGCCACGGCAAAAGCCCGGTCCCGGTCCACGCCGAACCACCCGAGCGCCAGCACCATGGACGCCTCGTACACGCCCATGCCCCCGGGCGCACCCGGCACGGCGAAACCGAGGGTGGCCACGGCGAACACCGTCAGCACCATGGGCCAGCTCCAGGGCAATCCGGCCATGAAGCAAAGCCCCAGGGCGTAGAGGGCGACATAGGCCGACCAGGCGGCCAGGGTCCAAAGTCCCAGCCCGCAAAGGAAGCGCGGGCGCAGGCTGGACTGGAGCAGACCCAGCATCTCGGCCGCGAACAGCCGCAGCCGCGCAAACGGCACGAGGCGCAGCAGCGCATGGGCCGCGCCCGGGCGCACGCGAAGCAACCCCAGAAAGCACCACACCCCGCCGACGAGGGCCAAAAGCGGATAGAGCACGAGCCCCTGGCCCAGAAGCGCCGCCACGGCGACGCCGAGGACCAGCAGGGCATTGAGATCGAAAAACCGCTCCCAGAACACGGCCTCGAGGGCCTTGCCGAGCGACGCGCCGCTTTCCCGGCGCAAATACAAGGCCTTGGCCATCTCGCCCAGGCGCGCCGGCAGCACGTTGTTGAGCGCGAGCCCGATCAGGCAGGCCCAGAGCCCGGTCAGCGGCCGGATGCTCCCGGACAGGAGAAAACGCAGCCGCAGCCCCGGCATGATGGTCATGACCGGAACCCCGAGCACGTAGAGCGCCACGGGCAGGGGACGGAAAGCTGCCAGGGCGCGCCCCAGGCCGGCCAGGTCCACGCCCCACAAGGCGTAGGTCAAGCAGCCCCCCACCAGCAGCAGGCGCAGGGCCAGGGAAAGGTGTTTCTTCATCGTCTCCACCGGATAAAAAGGCCATGGGAACGGCTTCCCATGGCCTTTTTCGCGGTGCGAATCAAGCGCGGATCATTTCTTGGGCAAGGACGCGTAGTAGGCGGCGAGGTCGGCGATATTTTCGGGGGACTGCTTCTGCATGATGGCGACCATGGCCTTGTTCTCGCCCTTGCCGTCCTTGAAGGCCTGCATCTTGGCCGTGAGCGTCGCGGCGTCCACGCCGTCGAGGTCGCCCTTGCTCTTATGGCAGGCGCAGCCCTTGGCCAGGGCCCCTCCCTTGGCCGCGTCGCCGGCCGCTCCGGCGGCCACGGCCACGGCACAGAAAACCAATGCGAAAAAAACCGTTCCGATACGTTTCATGGCGTCTCCTTGGCGTCTCAAGCGGTGCATCCCATCGCCCCACGGCGGCGAAGCCAGGGTACATGCATACCCCACGGGAAAAAAAATGCAATCCTCTCAATCTGGTTCCCTTGCGTTTCAGAAATTTTTGTTGCAATTCACCCTGCCCAAGGTAACCTCTCCAGTCGAGGACATCCGTTTTCGCAAAAGGAATACCGCAATGTCGTCCCGCCCCCTTCTGGCCGTCGCCGCCGCCCTGCTGCTGTTCGCCTGCGCTCCCGCTTCCTCGGACAAGGCCCTGCGCGAGACACTGCGGGAACATCCCGACATGGTTCTCGACGCCCTGAGCCAGCGCAAGCCCGAACTCTTCGCCCTGGTGGTGCAGGGACAGCAGGAAGGCCAGGACGCCGCACGGGAAGCCAAACAGGCCGAGGAGCTCAAAAAGCCCCTGACCCCGGCCGTGGACCCGGCCCGGGCGTTGCGCGGTCCGGCCGACGCGGACACCCTGGTCGTGGTCTACTCCGACTTCCTGTGCCCCTACTGCGCCCAGGGAGCCAAGACGCTCAAGGAATTCATGGCCCGCCACCCGGATTCCGTGAAGATGCTTTTCAAGCACTACGCCACGGACGACCTGTCCCGGCAGGCGGCGCTGGTCTACGAGGCCCTGGCCGCCCAGGACCCGCGGCTCGCCTTCGCCTTCCACGACGCGGCCTTCGAGGCCCAGCGCGAGATCGAACAGGCCGGCGAGCCGGCGCTGTACGCGCTGGCCATCAAACTCGGGGCCAATGTGCCGCAGCTCAAAAAGGATCTCAAAAACCCGGCCCTGGCCAAGCGCATCGACGACGACGTGGCCGAGGCCCGGTCCTTCGGCATCGAAGGGACGCCGACGTTCGTCATAAACGGCGTGTCCGTGCGCGGCGCGGCCCCGCTTGGCGAGTTCGAGGACGTCCTGCGCCAGGTGGCCAGAAACAGCGGCGGCCAGGAAGCGCCCTGCGACACCTGCAACAAGAAGAAGAAACCGTAGGGCCAAGCCCCCCTCCGACGCCGAGGTCGAACACCGTCATGTCCGCCATCCTGCGCATCCTGGCCCTTGGGGCGTTTTTCGCCGTGGTTCCCGTCCTTTGCCTGCGCGCCCCGGCCTCGGCCGACGAACAGAACAGGCCGGCCAGCCAGGAGATCGACGAGGCCACACTCGTGGCCATGATGGACGACGTCATCAAGTATTACGACGAGACGCGGCCGTCGGAAGGCCGTATCCTCGAACTGCTGCCGGCCTACGAAAAAAACAAGGACAGTCAGGAATACAAGAAACTGCGCTTCCTCTTCGACACGCACCAGAAGGTCACGACCAGCCTCAACAACCTGATCGATGTCCTCTACATCTCGCTCAAGCACGGCAACTACGACGACGAGGAACTCAACAACTACCTCTACAACCGCTGCAAGAACATCATCACTTTCTTAAACAACATGGTCTACTTCCTGACCGCCCGCAACCAGGAAATGGAGCTGTCCCCGTCCGTGGACGTGCAGCGTCTCTACGAAAGCTACCTGGTGCGCCTGACCACCCTGCTCTACGAGCTCAACAAGCTCCTGGCCCATTTCCACAAATAGGCCGTCCGCCTGCGCCTGAGGGCGGCGTCTTGACAGCCGCCGGAGGCATTTTATTTCTGGGGGAGCGCCCGGCGCACAAGGAAGCGCGGCGCGGGAGGCGGAACCATGGCCAACGGCTGGGCCGGCGACGGCGCGGTGCAGGATCAGATCGCCCATTCCATCGCGGACGAGGTGTCGCGCATCCGCAGCCTGCTGCCCCAGGGCGAGAGCAGCGACACGTGCGCGGAATGCGGCGAGGCAATCCCCCTGGCGCGGCGCAAGGCCCTGCCCGGCGTGCGCCTGTGCGTGGCCTGCCAGCAGGAACGCGACAAGGAACAGACCGCCGCTTCCCCCTACAACCGCCGGGGCAACAAGGACAGCCAGCTGCGCTGATGCCGCGCGGCCGCTCGCGCTCTGCTTTCAAGAAAAGCCTCCGCGAGCGCCGGCTTCGCGGATGCGGCACGCGGCTTCAATGACAGCGCAGGCCGGCGGCCACGCCAGGCGCGACCTCGAACACCAGCGGAGAGACGCCCGCGGCCGCGCGCACCTCGTTTCGGGCCGCAAGCGCGGTCCGGCGCTCGCCGTAACGCCCGGCCAGCACCCGGTAGCGTTTCGTCTTCCCCTGCCCTTCCTCGACCAGACAGGCGGGAATGCCCCTGCCGCGCAGCTTCGCGGCCTGCCCCTGCGCATTGGCGGCGTCGGCGAAAAGCCCGGTCTGCAAGGCCACGAACCCCTTGACCGCATCCTTGGCCTTCCCCTTGCCCGCCGGCTCCCGGGCCGCGGCGGCGGCAGGCTTGGACGCGGCGGGAGCGGACGCGGCGGCCTTGG
>DQED01000180.1 GCA_003525525.1 Desulfovibrio sp. | reverse complement strand
CTCGAGGCCGCGCCGGCCTATGTGCCGCCGGCGCAGATGGCCAACATCGTTACCGAACTCGACCGCTACGAATACCTTTTCAACGTGTCCGTCCGGGACGGCGTGCCCCTTCGCGAGGCCGACGCCGCCTGGATGGCTCGCTACGAGCAAACTGAGGAATACGCGGCTTGCGCGCGCCGGCGCTTCGAGCAGTTGCGCACGGTCTACGCGCGTCGCCGCATGGCCGCCAACGGGGGAGGAGACGCATGAAATCGGTTTTTGTGGAGACGGGCAACGTGACCGCATTCCGGCGGGCCGTGCTGACCGTCGAGGATACCGAACGCGGTCAGCCGGGCATTGTCGTTGCCTGGGGACAGGCCGGGAGGGGTAAAACTTTTACCGCGCGGAATTCCTACACCGAGCGCGGTGGGGTTTTCCTGTCCGCCTGGGAAGGGATGTCGCAGGCTGCTTTTCTGTCCAAGCTCTGCTTCGAGGTCACTGGCGACCAGAAGTGCCCCCGATCGGCCCATGCCTGCAAAATCCGCATTGTCGAAACTCTTGAGAAGCGCCGGAAACAAGGGGGAGCCGTCACCATTTACATGGATGAGGCGGACCGTCTGGCCTTCGGCCGGGTCGAGGACTTGCGCGATATCCATGAGGCGACCGGCGCGGCCGTGATCCTGATCGGCGAGGAGGAGCTTATCGGGCTCCTCTCCCAACGTCGCCGTGTCTGGTCCCGCGTTACCCAGGAAGTGCCGTTTGGGCCAGTAGACGAGGCCGACATAGCGGCCTTCGCCCTGGAAGCGGCATCCCTTGATCTGACGCCTGAAGCGTGCGCCATGGTGCGCACCACATCCGATGGCGACATGCGGCTTGTGCGCAACATGGTGCAGCTCCTGGAACAGGCCGCCAAGGCCCGGGAAACCAATCGCGCCGACGCGGCCATGGTGAAAGCCATACAGAAGCAACGGTCCTGGAGGCGGGCATGAAGACCGAGGAAATGGACCGGGTGCTCCTGGTTATCCAGGGGCTGACTGTCAACGGCAAGGAGTCCGTGACCAGCGCGCTCCTTTACGAGGCCATGGGCTTGACCGCCGAACCGGACAAGGCCCGCCTGCGGTCACGCGTCAACGCTCTGGTCAAGCGCGGGGAGCTGAAGCGGATCGCGGATGGCAAGTATTCGTACCACCCAAAGGCCCGGGTGCGGAGCGGCGAATACTATCAACGAGTGTGGAGGGCCATCCGCTCGGCCAAGCCGGGTTTTTCCTGGGACGATCTCGCCGAGGTGTCACGGGTTTCCTACACCCACATTCGCAAATACGGGAAGTGGCTCCTCGAAGAGGGTTACCTTGAGCGGTACGGCTGCAAGGGGACCACGCATCTCTTCCGGGCCACGGCGCTGGCCCGGGACACGGTGGAGACACCTTATCCGCCCCTGGACATCGTTGATCCCTACGAGACCGAACGCAACGCCGCTTGCCGGCTGATCCGGGCACTTATGGAGCGCGACCCGGGCCGTACTGCCGTGAAGGAAAAAATCGTCGAGAACTGCCGGGCTATCCTGGCCCGGTTCGAGAAGGAGGACCAGGATGCAACAGCTTAGGGAGGTGCTCGCCGACCTCATGGCCGTGGACGAATTGTCCGACGTCCAGGCCATCAAGGCGCGCGTGATCGTGGCCCGGACGAACCTGCGCCGGGTGATCCAGCAAATGGGGCTGCCCACGGCCAGGGTGGTCGGCCTCGGCGAAAGCAAGGGGGTGAAGGCATGAGCGACGCACCGCAGGCGCGTGAAGGTTTCATGGAAGATGCCCAGGGGCGGCTGGTGCCCCTCAAGATGGTCAAGCCCATCGACCAGGCGCGCGACCAGCTCGTGCGCGAGATCGCGGGCAAGGCGGTCGCCCTGCGCGAGGCCATGCGCGGTTTTCGCGACGACGTCCTCGGCGACGTCGCGGCGTTTATCCAGCTCTCGGCGGAACAGTACGACGCCAGGGTCGGCGGGACCAAGGGGAACGTCACCCTGACCAGCTACGACGGCCGGTTCAAGGTGCAGCGTGCGGTCGCCGAGACCCTGGTCTTTGACGAGCGGCTCCAGGCCGCGAAGTCGTTGATAGACGAATGCATGACCGAATGGACCGAGGGCAGCCGCGACGAGCTCAAGGCCCTCATTAACGACACCTTCCGGGTGGACAGCACCGGCAGCATCAACACCGGCCGCGTGCTGGGCCTGCGCCGGCTGGCCATCGACGACGACCGCTGGCGGCGGGCCATGCAGGCCGTGTCCGACAGCCTGCAAGTGTCGGGTACGAAAGCGTACGTCCGTGTCTATGCGCGGCGTGAAGACGGCAAATACGAGGCCATCGCCCTCGATCTGGCGGCACTTTAACCCCATTCAGCGGAGACAACATCATGACCAAGGCGGAACTTATCGAGAAGATCAAGGCGCAGCTGGCTACCGACACCAACACCAAGCACATCCACGAAAAGACGGTCATCGCCGCCGTGCTCGACGCGCTGGGCGCGGTGGCCGGCACGGCTCTGGCCAGCGGCGGCGAGGTGCCGCTGGCCGGGCTCGGCAAGTTGAAGGCCAAGCAGCGCAAGGCACGCACGGGGCGCAATCCCAGGACAGGGGCTCCCGTCGACATCCCGGCACGCATGGCGGTGTCGTTCGATCCCGGGAAAGCGCTGAAAGAAGCGCTGCAATAAGCCCCATGCGAAACCGCCCCACGCGGGCGGTCGTCGGACGGTGGCGCGTCCGGCCCGATGATGCAGCCAGGGAGAATAGGCATGGAATGGCGCACCATTCCCGGGTTTGAGGACTATGAAGTGACCCTCTCCGGCCATGTCCGCCGTCGGGACACGCGGTACAGGGTCAGCCGTGTCGGCAGCCGGTATCGCCTGCGCGCCAACGGCCAACTCCACAAGATGCTGCCGGCGGAGATCGTGGCGCTTGCCTTTCCCGGCCCGGAAATCGTGGAGCGTCTTCGGGCGCGCGTCACGGAACTGGAAAAGGCCCTGCGTCAGGTCCGGGAAGGCAAGAAAGCCGCGACCGCGCCTGTCGCATCGCCGAAGCGTCCGCAGCCGTCCGCGCCGCCGGCCAAGCCGCAAGCCGCCGTCCGCAAAGAGCGCAACGCCGAGCCCCGTGTCAAAGCGGACACGGTGAAATCCCTTCGTGCTTCTCGCCCATGCCCCCCCCAAAAAAAGCAGCCTGCCACCTCGCAGCCGAAGCACCACGGCGATGCGAGGCTGCGTGCGTGGATTCGGCCGGAGCATCCTATTTCGCAGGGGTGTCCCTGGCAGACGGGGGCGCTCCACGTGGAGACGGCCTGGGATTGGGCCGGAATCGTTTAGGAGGTGACCATGTTCGCCAAGGAAGATCGTTTTTACGCAGACGACAAGGCCGTTCGTGGGAGAGCCGGGATTTTCGACCGGGCCAAGGGCCACCGGCTGGTATGCTTCTTCTTTCCCGACCCCAATGATGCGGAAGCCGCGCCGAAGATCGCCCGCGTGTGCGCCGACGCCCTCAATGCAGTCGTGACCGGACGCCAAGGGGGGGGGCATGCGGCCGGGTGACGTCGTCACCAGCCGTCGCCACAAGGGTTTGATCCGGCTGGTGGTCGT
>DQED01000249.1:2381-2583 GCA_003525525.1 Desulfovibrio sp. | reverse complement strand
GCCCTTTCGCCCCTTCGCGCCGGGCCCGCGCCGCCAGGGGCAGCACGCCCGGCACGGGTTTGAGCTCGCCGGAAAGGGAAAGTTCGCCGCAGAGGTAGAACCCGTCCGCGGCCCCGGGCGGCACCGCCTCCACGGCCGCGAGCAGCGCGAGCGCCAGGGGCAGGTCGTAGCCCGAGCCCTCCTTGCGCATGTCGGCCGGGGC
>DQED01000249.1:0-2333 GCA_003525525.1 Desulfovibrio sp. | reverse complement strand
AACACCCGCTCCTTGCTCTCGCGCACCGCGCCCTCGGCAAGGCCGACCATGGTGAACGACGGCATGCCCTGGCGGGACAGGTCGACTTCCAGGGTGACGGGATGGGCCTCGATGCCGAGCAGCGCGCCGGTGGTGATTCTGGCAAGGCTCATAATCTTTCAAGGACCGATATCCCGGGCGTGATGCGGGCGCAAGGTTTTTGGCCGGCGCAGGCTTTCCATCCGCCCTCGCCGATGGTAGCGTGGCGACCGTAGGCGGCGTCCGGGATGCGGGATTTGCGGACGGCCCGGCCTAGCGGCTCACCCTCCACCGGGAACCCGAAGGCATGCTTCTGCCCCGTTTCTCCCTGACGCGTTCCGTCGGCGGCGCTGTCGTGTTGACGCTCGTGTGCGTCAACACGCTGCTGTTGACCGCCTTCGGCGCGCTCGACTATGTCGGCGAGAAGCGGCGGCTCGAAACCGAACTGCGGGTCGGGGCGAGTCTCGCCGCCTCCCAGCTCGCCGAAAACCTTGCCCAGCCGTTGTGGTTCCTGGAAAAGGACTACATCAGCCAGCTGCTCGACGGGATCATGCAAAACGAGCGCGTGGCCGCGATCGTGGTCACGGAGCGCGGCTCCGGCAAGCCGTTCGTGGGGCTGGTCCGGGACCGCGGCTGGCGGCCCGCCCCCCTATCGAGCCAGCCGGCCCTCGACGGCGTCCTGTCCGAGAAGCGGGAGATCCGCTACGAGGGCAGACCCGTGGGCACGGTGGAGGTCCAGCTGACCAGGCGCTACATGGACCGTGAGCTCAAGGCGTCCCTGACCGGCATCGCCCTGCGCATCCTGTGCCTCAATGCCGCCTTGGGGCTGGTCGCGGCGCTGGTCGTGCGCTGGCGCGTCATCCTGCCCCTGGCCCGGCTCGAACGCTACGCCGCGCGCGTGCGCCTGGGCGATGCCGGACAGGGCGGCGACAGCGCCGCCATGCCCGAGGGGCTGCGCTGGGAACTGGCGAGCCTCGGCCGGACCATGCACGAAACCGTGCAGCGCCTCACCGCCACGGAGCGCAAGTACCGCGACATCTTCGAGCACGCCACCGAGGGCATCTTCCAGACCACCCTCGACGGGCGCATGCTCTCGGCCAACATCGCCCTGGCCCGCATGCTCGGCTACGATTCGGTCCCGGAGCTCATGGAGAGCTCCGTGGATGTGGCCATGAACCTCTACCACGACAAGGACGAGCGCGGCCGCATCATGGAGCGCCTGCGCGACGTCGACAGCGTCACCGGGCTGCAGGTGCGTTTCAAGCGCCGCGACGGCCAGACCATGTGGGTGCTGCTCAACATCCGCCTGGTGCGCGACGCCGCGGGCAACGCGCTCTACACCGAGGGCACCCTGGCCGACGTCACGGCGCGGGTGCGGGCCGAGCACCGTCTGGAGATCCTCAACCGCCACCTGCGCGACGCCGTGCGGGAGCGCACGCAGCGGCTGGCCGAAAAGGCCGAGGAACTGGAGGCGGCCAATGCCCGGCTTCAGGAACTCGACCGGCTCAAGTCGGGCTTTCTGGCCACCGTCTCCCACGATCTGCGCACGCCGCTGACCTCGATCATGGGCTTCGCCAAGCTCATCAACCGGGATTTCGGCAAGTTCTTCGTCCCGTTCGCCGCCGGACACGAACGCCTGACCGCCCAGGCCGCGCGCATCGCGTCCAACCTCGCCATCATCGAGCACGAGGGCGAACGGCTCACGCGCCTGGTCAACGACTTCCTCGACCTGTCCAAGATCGAGTCCGGCCGGGCGCAGTGGCGCGACGCCGTGGTGGACGCCGCCGAGGTCGTCACCGCGGCCGTGGACGCCGTCAGCGCCGATTTCGCGGCCAAGCCCGACGTGCGGTTCTCCATGGAACTGGAGGAACACCTGCCGCCGCTTTTTATCGACCCCGACCGCCTGACCCAGGTGCTGGTCAACCTGCTCGGCAACGCCGCCAAGTTCACCGATGAAGGGCATGTGCGCCTGCGGGCGTTCGTCGCCGACGACATGTTGCGGGTGGAGGTCGCGGACAGCGGCCAGGGCGTGCCGCACGATTCCCTGGAAAAGATCTTCGACAAGTTCCACCAGGCCCAGCTCGGCGACACCGTAAGCGAAGGCCAGCGCCGCAAGGGCACGGGCCTGGGGCTCGCCATCTGCCGCCAGATCGTCGAGCACTACGGCGGCCGCATCTGGGCCGAGTCCGAACTGGGCTGCGGCAGCGTCTTCAGCATGGAACTGCCCTATCCCCGCACGTCCGCGTAGGGCCGCGTGCGTCCGCGTTGCCGGCCCGGCAGCCCAGGCCGGGCAAGGCTTCGGCCTACGCGCTCAA
>DQED01000427.1:2582-2733 GCA_003525525.1 Desulfovibrio sp. | reverse complement strand
GGTGCTGCTCGGCGGCGAACCCGGCATCGGCAAATCCACGATCCTGCTCCAGCTGGCCGGCATGGCCGCAGCCGCCGGCCGCCGCGTGGTCTACGTTTCGGGCGAGGAATCCCTGGCCCAGCTCAAGGCCCGGGCCGAGCGCCTGGGCGTG
>DQED01000427.1:0-2561 GCA_003525525.1 Desulfovibrio sp. | reverse complement strand
ACCGACGCCGGCGCGGCCGTGGACGTTCTCGGCGCAACTCCCGCCCCGGACCTCGTCATCGTCGATTCCGTGCAGACCATGCACGTCGCCGGCGTCGAGGGCGCGGCCGGGTCCGTGTCCCAGGTGCGTTCGGTCGCGGCCTCGTGCGTGGAGGCGGCCAAGCGCGGCCAGGCCTGCCTCGTCCTCGTCGGCCACGTGACCAAGGACGGCCAGATCGCCGGCCCCAAGCTGCTCGAGCACATGGTCGACACCGTGCTCTACCTCGAAGGCGAGCGCCGGCATCTCTTTCGCATCCTGCGGGTGCTGAAAAACCGCTACGGTCCGACGGACGAACTGCTCGTCATGGAAATGCGCGAGCAGGGCCTGTCCGAAGTGCCCGATCCTTCGACGTTTTTTCTTGGCGACCGCGATCCGGCCGTGTCCGGTTCGGCCGTGGTCATGGCCGTGGAGGGGCGGCGGCCTTTTGCCGTGGAAGTGCAGGCCCTTGCGGCCAAATCCTTCCTCTCCGTGCCGCGCCGGGCGGCGCTCGGGCTCGACGTCGGCCGGCTGCACCTGCTTTTGGCGGTTTTGGAAAAGCGCCTGCGCCTCAACCTCGGCCAGGCCGACATCTACGCCAAGATTGGCGGCGGGCTCAAAATCCAGGACCCCGGCCTCGACCTCGGCATCGCCGCTTCTGTCCTGTCCTCGTTCTACGACCGGCCCCTGCCCGCCGGAGCGGTCTTCTGGGGCGAGGTGGACCTCTCCGGACGCATTCGCCCCGTTTCCGGCCACGAGGTGCGCCTCAAGCAGGCCGAACGCCTGGGCTACGGGCCGGTGCTCGGCCCCGACGCCGGCCGCCTCGGCCCCAGGCTGGGCGACCTCGGCGAACTGGCGCGCCTGCTTTTCTCCAAAGCGTAACCACGCCGCTTCGCCGCAGCCGCTTCGCGGTTTGACCCCGGTCGGGCTTTCGTGCATACAAAAAGGTATGCAACGAATCTTCCCCGGGTCGTTGCCGGTCGGCCCGCAAAAAACCGGCCCTGCCATCTGGCGCTTCACTGTCTGGGCGCCTAATTGCAAATGCCTCGATCTGCTCCTCGACGCCTCAGGCGTCACAGTGCCCATGGAACCGCTGCCGGGCGGCTATTACACGGCGGAAGTCTCGGGCCTGGCGGACGGGGCGCGCTACTGGTATGTGCTCGACGGCGAGACCCGCCGCGCCGATCCGGCTTCGCGCCTGCAGCCGGACGACGTCCACGGCCCTTCGGCCCTGGTCGATGCCGACGCCTTCGCCTGGACCGATGCCGCGTTTGCGCCGCCGCCTCCGGATCGGCGCGTCTATTACGAAATCCACGTCGGCACGTTCACGCCGCAAGGCACGTTCGATGCCGTCATCGACCGGTTGCCGCATCTGCGCGCGCTCGGCGTCACCTGCCTCGAACTCATGCCCGTGGCCCAGTTTCCGGGCGGACGCAACTGGGGCTACGACGGCGTCTTCCCCTTTGCGGCGAGCGCAGCCTACGGCGGCCCGGCCGGGCTGGCGCGTCTCGTCGACGCCTGCCACGGCGCAGGGCTGGCCGTGGTCCTCGACGTGGTCTACAACCACCTCGGCCCCGAAGGGAATTACCTGCGCGATTTCGGGCCGTACTTCACCGACCGCTACCGCACGCCCTGGGGCGAGGCCGTCAACTACGACGGCCCGGGCAGCGCGGCCGTGCGGGAGTTCTTCATTCAGAACGCCCTCTCCTGGCTGCGCGATTTCCACATCGACGGCCTGCGCCTGGACGCGACCCACGCCATCTTCGACCAGGGGCCGGTCCATGTCCTGGCCGAGCTGGCCGGCCGCGTGGCCGACTGGCGCGCGCGCGCCGGGCGGCAGGCGTTTCTCGTGGCCGAAACGCACATGAACGACCCGGCGGTGATCACCGACGCGGCCGCCGGCGGCATGGGCCTCGACGGCGTGTGGAACGACGATTTCCACCACGCCGCGCACGCGCTTTTGACGGGCGAGCGGCGGGGCTATTACGCGGACTACGGTAGCCGCGACGACCTGCTCCTGGCCATGGCCGACGGCTTTGCCTACGCCGACCGCGCAAGCCCCTTTTTCGGCCACGTGCGCGGCCGCTCGGCCGCGCATCTGCCGGCCGACCGCCTGGTCAACTGCATCCAGAACCACGACCAGGTCGGCAACCGCGCCAGGGGCGAGCGCCTCGTTTCGCTCGTCGGTCCGGCCGCCGCACGCGTGGCCGCTGCGCTTTTGCTCCTTTCTCCGGGTTCGCCGCTTCTTTTCATGGGCGAGGAGTGGGGCGAGACGCAGCCGTTTCTCTATTTCATCAGCCACCTGGACGCCGGGTTGGTGGACGCTGTGCGCAAGGGGCGCAAAAAGGAATTCGCGAGTTTTCGCTGGCGCGGCGCGGTGCCCGACCCCTTCGACGTGGCCACCTTCGCCGCCAGCCGCCTGGATTGGGACAAGCCCGCCGCGCCCGGCCACGCGGCCATGCTCGCCTGGTACAAGGCGCTGCTTGCCCTTCGCGCCGCGAGCCCGGCCCTTTGCGAGACGCGGCGGGAGCGCACCAAGGTGTGGC
>DQED01000428.1 GCA_003525525.1 Desulfovibrio sp. | reverse complement strand
GCCCGGCACGGCGGCGGCTGGCGGCGCGGGCGGCTCCCCGCCCGGCACCACGGCCAGGATCTTCTCCCAGGTCAGCGGTTCGAGCCAGTAGTCCTTGGCCCCGAGCCCCAGGCAGCGGGCCGCCTCGGCCGCGGTTCCCCGGTCCGTGAAGACGATCACCGGCGGAAAGCCGGGCTCTTTCTGCGCTTCGCCGAGCAGGGCCTCGGCGGTGTAGACGCCGATCTTGGCTTGGGAAAAGATCAGGCAGGGAGGCGACTTGCGGATGGCGGCCAGGGCGGCGGGCAGGGAATCGACGATGCCGACGGCAAGCCCTGCGTCCTTGAAGAACGGGAAGAATGTGGTCACCGCCTGGGCCGGGGCGACAAAAAGAATCGTCTTTTCCGCCATCGGCGACCTATTAGCCCCAAGTCAAACGGTTTTCAATCAATTACGAGCCGCTTCCTCCATAATGTCGCAATCGGCCGTCAGACGAGCCCGCACTCCCGCAAAAGCCCCGTAAGCACCTTGTCGCTGTCGAAGTAGTCCCCGGCGATTTCCCGGGCGACCCGGCCGGCGCGTTCGGGATCGGCTTCGGCGGCGGACAAGGCCTCGATGGCCCCTTCGCGCCCTTCGAAGGGGAAAAGCGCCTCGCCCACGGGCAGATACGCGCCGAATCCGGTGTCCTCCACCACCGCCGGCCGGCCGGCGGCCAGGTAGGTGGCGGTGCGGTCGGAAAACCAGCCGCTTTTGAGCACCACGTTCTGGTCCTTGGCGATGGTGAATTCGCCGCGCGAGCCGCGAATGTAGTCGCGGTAGACGTCCGGGTCGCGCGAGACGACCAGGGCGTCGCGCACCTCCCAACCGGCGGCGGCGTAACGCCAGGCGTCGTCGCACATGCCGCTCATGGCCATGCCGAGAGGAATGTCGCGCAGGGTCCCGGCCAGGTCGAGGATGGCCTCGTACTTGACGTTCTTGCGCCAGGAAAGCCGGCGGCCGCAGACTTCCACGTCGCGGTCCCGGGCCTCCCAGGTGCCGATGGTCGTGTAGCGGTCGCCCCTGCCCTGCCCCACGGGCCACTGGTCCAGGACCACGGGCGGCAGCAGCGGTTTCCAGTCCACGTCGGACAGCGGCAACTCGGTTTTGCCGCCGGGCAGGTTGCAGCCGTAGGTGAAGCAGACGTCGTGGCGCTTGTAGTAGTCGCGGGTCCAAGGGTCGCTCGCCACCTTGACCTGGGTGAAGACGGGGTCGGTGTCGATGACGGCCTTGACCGGGGCCTGATAGTACTCCTCCTTGAGAGGCAACACCCCGGAGACGTTGAGGAAGAAGTCGGCTTCGGCCAGATGGCGGTCGAGAGTCGCCCGGTCCATGCCGAAGACGGCGTTCTCGATTTCGCTCACGTAGGCCCAGCGCCCGCCCAATCCGGCGCGGCGGAACATCCTGTCCACGATTTCGCGGCCGCGCGCGGAATCGGCCACGGGATAGCCGAGCACGGGATCGAAGGGATAAGCCCAGTTGGAGGTGTCCTCCAGAAAAACCACTTCATGGCCGAGACGGGCGAGGCCCTCGGCGAAATGCAGCATCATCCACAGCTGGCCGCCCAGAGGGAAACCCACGGCGAAGCCGGCCAACACGATGCGAAGCGAACGTTTCATGCTCCCCGCCACCCTACTTTCCGGGCGCGGCCTGGTCGCCGAACCACAGTTTCGCGCCCTGGGCCACGGTCACCACGGGAACGGCCTTTTGCTTGAGAAAGGCCGCGAGCTGGGCCAGCTTGGCCGCGTCCCAGGGCTCCCAGCCGAGGTCCGAGCCGACGCCGTGCAGGCAGAAGACGACCCAGGCGTTCTCGCGGATGGCGTGCTCCTTGACCAGGCCGATGATGGACTCGGCGGGATCGTTGCTATGGACCACGTAGCGCTTGATCCAGTAGCGGTCGGTCGATCCCTTGCGGTTGCAGTCGTCGCCGCCGTCGGCGACCTGGCTGTAGAAACGCCGCGACAAGGCGCTCATCTCCGGCGTCCAATAGTTGTGCGGCGTGATGTAGGTGCTCACCTGAAAGCCCATGCCTTCGAGCACGTTTTTCGATTCCTCCAGTTCGCGCTCGTAGGAGACGGCGCGAATCTGCTGTTTCTCCGCGCTCTCCGGATCGAAGGGATGGACCGTGACCTCGCCGATGAGTTCATCGAAGTAGTAGCTGCCCGGCTCGCCTTTCACGAGCCTGACGCTGGAGCGTTCCTTGAGCAGGCGGCCGTTTTCCACCAGTCCCCCGAGTTCCTCGTACTTGTATTTTGCGTCGTACAACCCGCGTTGTCCGTTGACCGGACGCAACAGCAGGCATTTTTCTTCTGCGAGGAACTTCGGGATATCGATAGGCCGTTTGTGGGTCAGGCTGTGTGACGCGATTTCCCAACCGCCCTGTTGCAGTTGCCGTATCTGGTTCGAGTCCATGAAGTCCGGATCCCCGGTATCCACGCGCCCGGCAATGATGCCCACGGTGGCCGGCAGGCCCAGATTGGACAATACCGGGAACGCGTATTGATAAACGCTCTCAAGGCCATCATCAAAAACCAGTGAAACCATGCCGGCATGGGCTGCGGCACCCATTACGCCAAACAATATAACAAATATGAAAGCAACAGTGCGGCCAAAGCGGGGGTTTTTCATGACACATCCCAAACGCGGTAGAGCTGCAAAGTGACAAAAGCGTTTGTATACTAGGTGAAAAATGCCAAAAGTCAATGGCGGCTCCTTGTCGCGGTCGCCACGCCCGGGAGCTTACGCCCGGCAGTGAGGCCGGCGCGCCCTCCGGCCGGACCGGCCCGGCGGGTCACGCTTTGACGGGGGGGGAAAAACTGGTATGTGGCGCTTGCCGTCCGGGGGCATGTTCCCCGGCGGGTTCCTTTGTCCACGGAGTTCCCATGCGTCACCGTTTTTCCCCGTCCTGCGTCCTGTGCCTCGCGCTGCTCGCGGCGTTCGCCACCCAGGCGCAAGGCGCAGCCAAGCACTTCCGCACTTCCTACGAGCATTTCAACGCCTGCGCCTCCAAGGCCGCGGACCTCTATTTCAAGACCAACCAGGCCGGCGAGAAGAACATCCTGTCCCATCTGACCGCCATCTCCGCGATCTACGCCGAAAAAGCGTACGTGGTCATGAACATCGTCGACATCTCCGAGCACATGGCCGCCAAGCGCGACCGCACCTACGTCAAGGACCGCCTGGCCGAAGTCAAGCGCGACACCCTGGCCGGCGTGCCGCAAGACGTCAAACTGCTGGCCGATCTTGTGGAAAATCATGAGAACCAGGAGATTCGGGATCTCGGTAACCAGGTGGTCAACGAAATACGGGTGTTCGAGCGCAACACCGACAACCTGTAGCGCACGCCGTCACGGCGCGACGCCGACCGAAAGGCCGAGTCGCCTCGGGTCGGGAGCGCCCGTGACCGCCTGCGGCAGATACGTCCGGTCGGGCAAAAGGTAAAGAGGTTTGCCGCGCCCGTCCCCGCCCGGGGGAAGCGCCACGCGCAGGCGCTGCGGCCGGGCGTCCAGTTGCGCCGCGCCGACGAGTCCCACGTCGGAATAGACCGCCACCGAGGCCGGCTGCGGCGCGGCCAGGGACAGCGTCACGGCGTCGGTCCCCGGAGCGACGAGCAGCGTCCCGACCCCGGCGCTCCAGCGAAATAGCCCTCCGTCCGCCCCGGCTTCCGCCGGGTAGAATCCCTCG
>DQED01000377.1 GCA_003525525.1 Desulfovibrio sp. | reverse complement strand
GCGGCCACGACCCGGCCCTGCGCTACGATCCCGCCACGGGCCGCGTGGACGCGCTGACCGCCCGGGGCATGGCCCTTGGCGTGGCCGAGGAGGCGCGCTACGAAACCGGCGTCGCCGCCCTGGCCCCGGGCCAGACCGTGCTCATCGGCACGGACGGCCTGTGGGAGGCCGAAAATCCCGCCGGGGAAATGTTCGGCAAGGCCCGCACCCGGGACATCCTGGCAGGCTTTGCCGCCGCGGGGCCGCAGGCCGTGTGCGACGCCCTGTTTTCCGCCCTGGACGCCTTCCGCGGGGACAAGCCCCTGGAGGACGACGTGACCCTGGTCGTGCTGCGACTCGACGCCTAAGGAGAACCGCCATGCCCGTTTCGGAAAAGGAAGCGAAGTTCAAGTACTGTCCGCTTTTGACCACCCACGACGACAAGCTCAAGTTCTGCCAGGGAACCATGTGCATGATGTGGCGCGCGGCCGGCCCCGACGCCGGCTACTGCGGCCTGGCCGGCAGGCCCGAGGGACTCGCCGCGAAAAACTGAGCCGCCGCGCGGGGACAAAAGTCGCCGCTATTCCCGACTGTGGCGGGAATGTGTTGACGCGGCAGGTTGTTGTGTTAGGTTCCCCGCGAGCCGGGAGCGCGCCTCCCGCCGGGTATGCCATGCTGCGAGCACTCATCGTTGACGACGATCCGGTCAACAGCCGGTTTCTGCTGGAAATCCTGTCCCCCTACGCCGCCTGCGACACCGCCGGCAACGGCCGCGAGGGGCTGGACGCTTTCGGCCGGGCGCTTGGCGCCGGAGAACCCTACGACGTCATCTTCGTGGACGTCATGATGCCAGGCATGGACGGGCACCAGGCCCTGGAGGGCATGCGCCACCTGGAGCACGAGCGCGGCGTGTCCTCGTCGGACGCGGCCAAGGTCATCATGATTTCCGCCCTGGACGACTCGCGCAACGTCTACCGCGCCTTTTTCCAGGGACAGGCCCTGACCTTCCTGGCCAAGCCCTTCACCTGCGACGCCGTTCTCGACGAACTGCGCAAATTCGACATCATCGAGCGGCCCGCACCAGCCGCTTCACGGAGGGACGCATGAGCCAGACGCCGGATAAGCGTTTCACGCCCCAGGAGCTGGTGGGGTACGACGGCGCCGAAGGCAGGCCCGCCTACGTGGCCTACAAAGGCATCGTCTACGACATTTCGGGAAGCCGTCTGTGGAAGGCCGGCAAGCACATGAACCGCCACCACGCCGGCGCAGACATGGGCCTCGACCTGGCCCAGGCCCCGCACAGCCCGGACGTGCTGACGCGCTTCCCGCGCGTGGGCGTGCTCGAAGCCCCGGTCCGACGGCCCGAGTCCGTGGCCGACCGCGTGCCGGCGTGGCTCTCGCGCTTCATGAAGCGCTACCCCATGCTCAAGCGCCATCCCCACCCGATGACGGTGCATTTTCCCATCGCCTTTTGCGTGCTGATCCCGTTGTGCCTGCTCCTGGCCCTGATCACGGGCTGGACGGGCTTCGACGCAGCCATGCTGGTGCTGCTCGGCGCGGCGGTCGTCTTCACGCCCGTGGCCATCGTCACCGGGCTTTTCACGTGGTGGCTCAACTACGCCGCGGCGCGCATCAAACCGGTGATCATCAAGCTCATCGCCACGCCGGCGCTGTTCCTGGCCGTGCTGTGGGCCTTTGCGGCGCGGCTTCGCGCGCCGGACTTCCTGGCCCATCCCGGCGACCACCTGGGGCTTATCGTCCTCATCCTCGCGCTTTTCCCGCTGGTGTCGCTCGTCGGATGGTACGGCGCGGCCCTGACCTTCCCGCCCCACGACGATTAGGCCGGGGCAACCCCGATGCGAAAACGGCCCGCCGTCCCGAAGACGGCGGGCCGTTTTCTTTGCGTGCCTACTCCAGGGGAAAGCTCACGAGGAAGGTGGAGCCCAGGCCGGGCGTGGTGACGAAGCGGATGGAACCCTTGTGCTTTTCGGCGATGGCCAGGGCGATGCTGAGCCCCTGGCCGCCGCCCTTGCCCACGTCGTGGGTGGTGAAAAACGGATTGAAGATCTTGTCCTGGATCTCCGGCGGAATGCCCGGTCCATGGTCGCTCACCGACACGATCACGTTGCCGCCCTCCAGACGGCTTTGCACCCGCACGCAGGCATCGCTCCGGCCGGTCTTTTCCGTGGCCTGGGCCGCGTTGAGAAGCAGGCACAAAAGCAACTGGTTGAAATCGCCGGGCACGCAGCAAAGGGGCGGCAATTCCTCGGCCAATTCCGTCTCCAGGCAGACCGGGAATTCCTGGGCGCTTCTGGCCATCTCCACCGTGGCCAGGATGGCCTCGTTGACGTCGATGGCCTGCCGGCCCATGCTCTCGGTGCGGGCGAAGCGCTTGATGGAGCGCACGAAGCCGGCCACCCGCTCGGTCCCGGCCAGACTTTCCTCCAGGGCAGGGAGCAGTTCGGCCAGCACCGTTTCCAGGTCGTTGTCCTGCCGGAAGGCCTCGATCTCGCGCAGCTTCGCCGCAAGTTCCGGGTTCTCCGGGGCTAGGCGCAGCGCGTCCTCGTACATCCCGAGCAGCGCCAGGAGATGCGGCAGGTTCTTTTTGGCGAACTCCAGGTTGCCGGAGACGTATTGCAGCGGCGTGTTGATCTCGTGGGCCACGCCGCCGGCCAGGTGGCCAATGGCCTCCAGGCGCTTGGCCGTGGCCAGCCGGGTTTCGAGCTGGCGCAGGCGCGTGACGTCGGTAAAGACCTCGAGGCTGCCCTGGAACTCGCCGTCCCGGCCGACGATGGGCGAGGGCGAGGCCATGACGCACACCGGGCTCCCGTCCTCGCGGCAAAGGCCCATCTCGTACGGATCGGCCAGCCCCTGCCGCCGCCCTGCCTGGGCTTCCCGAAAGCGCTCCCGGTCATCGGCGCGCACGAACGCGGCGAACGGACGGCCGACCAGGGAGGCAAGCGGGACGCCGAGCAGCTCGCCGAGCGTTTCGTTGGCGAAATCGATGCGGCCTTCGGGCGAAAGAATGGCCAAACCCTGGTGCATGATGTCGATGAGCGTGCGGTAGCGCTCCTCGCTTTGGGCCAGGGCCAACTCCATGCGGCGGCGTTCGGTCACGTCGCGGCACAACACGAGCTTGCCGGCGAATTTGCCGGAGATGTCCGCTACGGCTTCGACGGCGGCCTGAAAAATGCGGTTTTCCCCGGCTTCGGAGACCGTGGCTTCCAGTTCGACGCGGCCGTGCGATTCCGGTCGGGCGAGCGCCGCTTCGAGCCAGGGCAGAAGAACCGCCAGAGGCTTTCCCCGAAGCGCCCCGAAGCCGCCACCGCCCGCTTCCTCCGTCGCGGCGTAATACATCCCGCCGGTGGCGCCGCCGCGGCCGAGCATCGCCAGGCCCGCGGCGTTGCAGTTGTCCAGGCGGTTTTCGGCGTCGAGCAGGAAGAGGCCTTGGGAGATGGATTCGAACACCGTGAGGTATTTGTTTTTCTCATTGGCCAGATCCCGGTTCTCCCGGGCCAGGGCGTCGGTCTGCTCCTGCCCGGAAAGCTCGGCCCAACGCAGCACGAAGACGTACTCCATGCGCGCGAAGCAGGCGGCGATGAAAAATGCGGCGCAAACGGCCCCCTCCCCCTTGGGAAAGCCCGCCTCGATGCAATCCAGGTAGGCGCGCTCATAGTATTTGAGCAGCCCCCAGAACATGGCCAGGGTGACGCCGCGCGCGCGGTGCCGCGTGGCCTCGATGTCGGCGAAGACGGCGATGGGGTCGCTCGGGGCTTCGCATTCCAGGGGATATTCCCAGGGGATGCCGTCACGGCTGTCGAGCGCCCCCAGGATGGCGGCGGTCAGTCCCGCGATGGAAACCCGCCAGGGTTCGACCAGGGTGGAGGTATACGCGGCATAGCCCTGCGCCTTGGCGTAGGCGAGCACGCGCTCCATGAGCCAGGTCTCGCTGCCCGGCAACAGCTCGCGCAGCCCGGCACGCCAGGGGAGGGAAGATGGAACGGGTCGCGGACAGGATGCCATGTGTCATCCAGGACGTGTTGGTTACACGCGGGGAACCTCTTGCGCCGTCACGACCATTGCCCAAAGCCAGGAAGGCGTCAATCGCGACTTAACGGACGAGCAGTTCGATCACGAGCACGGCCAGAACCAGGGCGGGATAGAAGCTCGCCCGGTTGAAAAGCGCCGAAGCGGCCGCGTCTTCACGGGTCGCGGCCAGGCGGACGGCCGGCGGCAGGAGCAGCCAGGCCC
>DQED01000421.1 GCA_003525525.1 Desulfovibrio sp. | reverse complement strand
CGGGGGCACGGCCAGGGCGCGCGCGCCCACGGCGGCGCGCATGGCCCGGTGCAGGGCGGTCACGTCGATGGGTTTGCCCACCACGCCCTCGATTTCCCCGGCCGGCAGCACGGCCTGGTCCTCGGGCAGGGCGAAGGCGGTGAGGATGAGGACGGGCGCGCGCTTGCGGTCGAGTTCGGTCTCCATGTCGCGCAGGCGGCGCAGCACTGCGACGCCGTCCATGCCGGGCATCTGCAGATCGAGCAGGATCAGGTCGCTTGGGGCTTTGCGCAGAAGAGCCAGGGCCTCGGGGCCGCCGGCGGCCAGGCGCACCTCGGCGCCGTCCTCGCGCAGGATGTCGCTCAAGAGAATCCGGTTGGCGTTGTGGTCGTCCACGACCAGCACACGCAGGCCGGCCAGAGCGCGGTCAGGTCCGGCATCGGGTTTGTCCGCCCGCCCGGCCGCGTCCTCGGGCAGGGCCGTCTCGGCTCCCACGGCGAGAACGGCGGTGAAGGCGAAGACGCTTCCCCGCTCCGGCACGCTTTCCACGGCGATGTCGCCGCCCATCATCCGGGCGAGTTCCCGGGCGATGCATAGCCCGAGTCCCGACCCGGCGTGCCGCCGGGACAGGGAGTCGTCCACCTGGCTGAAGCATTCGAAGATGCGCCCCTGGTCCTGCCGGGCGATGCCGACGCCGGTGTCGGAGACCGTGGTGCGGATGCATACGTCCCGGGGCGTCCTGCCGGGAGCCACGTCCACCTCGAGGCGCACGCCGCCGCGTTCGGTGAATTTCACGGCATTGCCGAGGAGGTTGGCCAGTACCTGGCGGTAACGGAAGGCGTCTCCGACGAGGCATGCCGGCACTTCCGGCGCGATCTGCACGGAAAACCCGAGTCCCTTGTCCTTGGCGGTGAAGGCGAAAATGCCGCTGGTCTGCTCCACGGCCCGGCGCAGGGAAAAGGGCCGGGCCTCGAGCTCCAGGCGGCCGGAATCCAGGCGGGAGACGTCCAGGATGTCGCCCACGATTTCAAGCAGCGAGCCGGCAGAATGGATGACGAGCTTGGCGTAGCGCTCGGCCCGGGGGCTCAAGTCCTCGCGCAGCAGGCGCTCGGACAGGCCGATGATGCCGGTCAGGGGAGTGCGCATGTCGTGGCTCATGTTGGCCAGGAAGCGGCTTTTCATGCGGCTCAAGGCCTCGGCCTTCTCGCGGCGGCGGCTGATCTCGAAGGTGGAGCCGCCGAGGCCGAGCAGCCCCACGACCCAGATGATGCCGTAGGCGGCGGCCAGGGTGCGCTGGTTGCGTTCCCGCGAGGCGAGCAGGGGACCGGCCGGGGCCGAGACGCTGATGCCGCCCCGGGCCGTGCCGACCACCGCCGCCGGATGGCAGCCACGGCAGCTCTCCTCGGTGAGAAGCGGCGCCATGAAACGGAACTGGCCCTTGTCAGAGCCGCCGAAAACCAGTTCGAAGCGGCCATCCGGGGGAAGCGCGGCCAGGGTTTCGCGTTCCCAGGCGTCCGGGGCGTTTTCGGGCCGGATGGGGGCAAGGCTGGTGATGTGGAAGTGGACGCCGGCGTTGAGGGCGGCGATGTCCGCGATCTGCCGGGTCATGTAGGCCGGGTTGACGCGCACCAGCATCTCGCCGGAAGCGGTCGCCAGGGAGCGCTCGGACGCGGGCAGGTGGGGGTTGGGGGCGACCCCCGGCCCCACGGGCACGAACACGCCGCCGTGCGCGGCGTTCCAGGCCCGGGCGGCCAGGATCTGCTGGAAGAACGCCCTGGCCTGGTACTCGGCCAGTTCCATGATGTGGCGGCGCTCGCCGGCCACGTTCCACAGGAAGAGGACCAGGAGCAGCCCGGTCCAGAAAAGCCCCAGCAGCACCGGTATGATGATCATGCGCTTCATGGCCCGTCCCCAGTCCGAAGCGTCGCAGCGTTTCGGCGAGATTCCCGTGTTCTTACGATCCGTCGGCCGGCCTTGTCGAGCCCGATTCCCCGGGACCTTCCCGGCGTCGGCCCAGGGCGAAGCGCAGCGCCCCGCCGCGCTCCCGGCAGGCCTCCACGCAATCGCCGCAGTTGGTGCAGGCGGCGGGCGGTGCCTTGCGCCTGGGGTCGAGAGCCAGGGAACAGGCGGCGAGGCAGGCACGGTCGTCCCGGCCGCAGCGGCAGCGCCCGGCCGTGAAGGTCGTGCGAAGTCCCCATGGGGCCAGCCGGTGGGAAAGGGCCAGGAGCACGGACTGGGGACAGACGAACCGGCACCACAGCCGGACGCCGCAAAGGCCCTCGACGAGAAGCAGGGCCGGGACGGCCAGCACGGGGAGCCAGAAAAAGCCGGAAACGGCGTACTGCCACAGCCTGGAATAGGCGGCCGGGAGCGACAGGAAATTGAGCAGCGGCGGCAGGCCGAAGACGCCGACCGCGGCCAGCCCGATCGTGGCCAGCAGCGTCCGGGCGGAAAGGCCTTTCCGGGGAAACCGGCCGGCGCGCACGCGGCCCAAGCGGCGGGAGAGGGCGTGGGTCCATTCCGACAGCAGCCCGTAGGGACAGGCATAGGCGCAAAAGACCGGCCCCAAGACCAGGGCCAGGCCCAGGGCCAGGCAAGCGCCAAGGGCCGCGGGCCGGGCGAGCTCCCGGGCCGAGAGCGCGACCTGCGCCGCGGCCAGGGGGTCGCCGAGGGGCAGACCCAGAGCGTCCAGGGCCAGGAAGTTGCCGCTGATCCAGTTGACGCCCTTGGCATTGGCGAAAGGGACGGCGGCCATGACCAGGGCGACGCCGATCTGGACGGCGCGCCGGACGGCGCGAAGGGGCGGGCGCGTCATGCCGCACCTCCGTCTGCGTCCCGGGACAGGGAGGCCCGGGGCAGGGTCACGATAGCCTGGCGGGGACAGACGCTCTCGCACACGCCGCAGCCCACGCAGGCGTCGGTCACGACCGGAAACATCCCCATGTCCATGATCAGGGCCGTGTTGCGCAGCGGACATTTCTCGTGGCAGGTTTTGCACAGGACCGATCCTTCGTAGGTGGAGCAGCGCGCCTTGTCGAGCCAAGCCCGGCCCATGTCCGCCTTGGCCATTTCGGCGACGGGACGCAAGGCGCCGGTGGGGCAGGCCGGGGGGCAGCGCATGCATAGCCAGCAGGGCGTGCGGCGCGGATCGATGCGCGGCGTGCCGCTGGTGCGCGGATCGAAGCCGGTTTCGAGAAAAATGCTGCCGAAGGGACACAACTGGGCGCAGCGACCGCACTGGACGCAGCGCCGCAAAAAAGCGTCTTCATCCCGGGCCCCGGGCGGCCGCAACAGGTGTCCGTCGGGCATTTTCCTCCCCTTTCCGGTCGCCGGCCGACTCGTGCTGCGACCCTGAAAAATGCGTCAGTATTTTCTGAAAAAACAACTATTCAACTGTGTTGTTCTCGAAAAGAACGCCTGCTCCTCCACGAGGACACGACACTAAACCCGCCCGCAGGGCGCGGCGCTTCCGCCCAGTTCGTCCTCGAGGCTCAAATACGCGGCGGCCACGGCCACGACGCCTGGCGTGGTCCGGATGGCCCGTTCGACGGCGGGCAACTCGTCGCTTGGCCGTTCGATGACCACCACCAGGTCCGGCGAGCCCTCCCAGGGCAGGACCGTGGCGTCGGGGCGGCGCGACAGGGCCTCTTTGACGCCCGTGAGCGAATCCTCGCTCGATTGCACGATGAAGCTGGCAACGGCCATGGGGCTATCCTCCTTCGGGGCGGCTTCAAGCCGCCATGGCGGCTGGGAGCGCGGACGCGCCGCCGCCTTGGCGCATGTCCGCAAGGAGTGTTTCCAGGATGCCGGCCTGGTCCGTCAGTTCGCCAAGGATTTTTTCCGAGCGCGCCATGGCTTCGGAAGTCTCCGTGGCGATCCGGTTGATGTCCGCGAGGCTGTGATGGATCGTCTCGCTCGCGTCGGACTGTTGCTCCGAGGCCGTGGCGATGGAGCGAACCTGATCCGTCGTGGCCTCGGCCAGGGAGACGATTTCGCGAAGGGACGCGCCGGAATGACCGGCCAGGCCGGTGACCGCCTCGATGGTTTCGCCGGCGCGCTCCACGTGGTCGACATTTTTGCGGGTTCCGG
Organism: Desulfovibrio sp.; assembly: GCA_003525525.1. GTDB lineage: Bacteria > Desulfobacterota > Desulfovibrionia > Desulfovibrionales > Desulfovibrionaceae > Solidesulfovibrio. Next base: position 36 of record DQED01000421.1, on the reverse strand, counting down.
CCTGGATGCCCCGGATGGCTTCGCCCACTTCCTTGG
>DQED01000383.1:483-3204 GCA_003525525.1 Desulfovibrio sp. | reverse complement strand
CGCCGCCGCGCGCCGGCAGGCAGCCGCCGCAAAGCCCTGTGCCGGCCCCGCGCGGCGTGACGGGAAAGCCGTGCGTATGGGCCAGACGCATGAGCCGGCTGATTTCATCGGCGTCTTTCGGGAAAAAGACGGCGTCCGGGCGGAAGAGAAGGCCCGAATCGTCGGTCGCGGCCGCGTCGCGGCCGGCGGCGTCCGTGCGAAAGCCCGGCCCAAGTTCCCGGGCCAGGGCGGCAAGCAGGCTCGCGTCCATGACTCGTGCCGCCTCCTGGAATGAAGGAAAGATTATTGAGGTGGGCAACACAGTTGAAGAACTCTTGTTGAAAAATACCGACGTATTTTTTTTATTCGAGGCACTAGTCCTTCTTGGTCTCGAAGCCCGGCAGCTCCAGCCGCTTCTCCACGGCGCGCAGGACGAACGTGGCAACGGTCACGAGCGCCAGGTAGTAGAGCCCGACCACGATGAAGACTTCCGTGTTGCGGAAGGTGGCCTTGGCAAGGCTTCGGCCCATGCCCGTGAGGTCGCTGACCGTGATGATGGAAGCGAGCGAGGAGTACTTGATGAGGTAGATGATCTCGTTGCCGCAGCCCGGCAGCGCGCGGCGGAAGGCTTGCGGCAGGACCACCGAGGTGATGGTGGTAAGCGGCGTCATGCCGAGCGCCTGCGCGGCGCGCAGCTGTCCCCGCTTGATGGAAAGCAGCCCCCCCCGGATGTATTCGGACTGGTAGGCGCCGCTGCACAGCGCAAAGCCGACGATGGCCGCCCACATGGGCGAGAGAACGAGCCGGAAGTCGCCGATGGCGACGTAGGGCAGGGCGAAATACCAGAAATAGAGCTGCACCACGAGCGGCGTGCCGCGAAAAAGCGAAACATACCAGTCGAGGACCCGGACCACGGGGCGTGGGGCGTAGACCCGGGCCGTGCCCACGGTCACGCCGATGGCCATGCCCAGCAGCGACGAGGGGATGATGAGCAGGATGCTCGTCCAGAGCCCGGCGTCAAGGGCGGGGATGATGCGTGTTGTCGCGAATTCGAGAAAGGTGTCCATGCCGTGACGCTAGGAGGCGATTTCGCACGTGGCGTCGCCGGCCAGCTCGCTGAGCTTGGCGCAAAAGGACTGGGTGCGGCTGCCGGAGTTGCGGGAAAGCAGCACGGCCGGCGCGCCGCGCTCCACGATGCGCCCTTTTTCCATGAACAGGAATTCGTCGGCCAGGGACGCCGAAAAGCTGATCTGGTGCGTGGCCATGACCATGGTCATGCCCTCGTCGGCCAGGTCGCGGATGACGGTGAGCACCTCGCCGATGAGCTCCGGATCGAGCGCCGAGGTGGGTTCGTCGAGGAGCAGCACCTTGGGGTCGAGCGCCAGGGCCCGGGCAACGGACACCCGCTGTTTCTGGCCGCCGGAGAGCTGGGCCGGATACAGGCTCGGCTTGTCGGCGAGGCCCACGCGCGCAAGCTCCTCCATGGCCCGGTTGGTGGCGGCGCGCTTGTCCAGGCCCTTGACCTTGACCAGGGCCACGCGCACGTTTTCCATGGCGGTGAGGTGGTCGAACAGGTTGAAATCCTGGAAGATCATGCCGACCTGCTGGCGCAGGGCGAGCAGTTCCTTCTTGCTCTTGCCGTTGACGGCCTTGCCGTCGAGGGAAATCGTGCCGGAATCGGGCGGCGAAAGGAAATTGATGCAGGAGAGCAGGGTGGACTTGCCGGCCCCGGACGGGCCGATCAGCACCTTGAGCCCGCCTTTTTTGACGGAAAAGGAGACATCGTCGAGAATGCGTTGGCCGCCGATGGTCTTGACGATGTTGGCGACGTCCAGAATGACCGGATGGTCCATGCTACAGCGTTCCCTGGTGCGCGTATCCGGGGATGCGCACCTTGGCTTCCAGGCGTTTGAGGGTCTTGATGCCGGCCCAGGTCAGAAAGAAAAAGAGCGCGCCGGCAAGGATCGACAGCGGCAGCGGCTGGTGCGTCGTCGCCGCCACGGAGCGCGTGCGCGACATGACTTCGAGGACGCCGATGGTAAACGCCAAAGCGGAGTCCTTGAGCAGGATGGAGTATTCGTTGGACCAGGCCGGAATGGACAGGCGCAGCGCCTGGGGCAGGATGATGGCGCGGATGGCCTGGGCGTCGCTTAGGCCGAGCGCCCTGGCGGCCTTGAGCTGGCCGGCGGGCAGGCTCTGCATGGCGCCGCGGAAAATCTGCGACTGGTAGGCGGCGCTGGTGAGGCCGAGCACGACCACGGCGGAGAAAAAGCCCGAGGAGAGCGGCAAAAAGGACAGGGCCGGAATCTCGCTCAGGTACGCCATGATGCCGAAATAGAAGAGATAAAGCTGCACCAGGATGGGGATGCCGCGAAAAAGCCAGACATAGGTCGCGACGCCCCGCCGGCAAAACCGGCCGCCGTAGACATGGGCCACGGCCAGGGGGATGCCGAGCAAAAGCCCCAGGGCCATGGCCCCGAGGATGAGTCCCGCCGTCCACCACAGTCCGCCCAGGATGTAGGGCAGGGCGTCCCACGAGGCCTGGGCGGCCTTTATGAATCCTTCCATGAAATCGCGTCCGGGGGTGGGCCTGCGCCTTCCGGGCCGCCCAGGGGCGGCCCGGAAGGCGCGGGGTCGGGGGACTACAGGCCGTATTTGGCCTTGAGTTCGTTCCAGTAGGGGTCGGCCATGAGGAGCTTGAGGCCCTTGTTGACCTTGTCCTGGAATTCCTTGTCTTCCTTG
>DQED01000383.1:182-430 GCA_003525525.1 Desulfovibrio sp. | reverse complement strand
ATGGTGCTGTCCATGCCGGAGCCCGCGATGCGGCCGATCTTGAGGTCTTCCATGGACAGGTCCGTGGAGTCGTAGGGCACGACCTCGAACTTGTAGCCGGGCTTGGTGACCAGCTCCTCGAGCAGCTTGGCCGTGACCGTGCCGCGCTGGACGCCGAGCTTCTTGCCGGACTTGAGCAGGTCGGGCAGGGAGGTCTTCTCCTTGTCCGGCACCACGAGCACCTGCGTGACTTCGTAGTAGGGGATGGA
>DQED01000383.1:0-125 GCA_003525525.1 Desulfovibrio sp. | reverse complement strand
CCGTCCCAGTCCATGGGCTGGTGCTTGACCGTAAAGCCCATCTTCTTGGCGATCCAGTCCAGGGACTCGACGTCGAAGCCCGTGGGCTTGCCGTCCTTGTCCACGAAGCCGAAGGGCGGAAAGCC
>DQED01000275.1 GCA_003525525.1 Desulfovibrio sp. | reverse complement strand
AGCGTGCCGACGCCGAGGTCGAGAACGGCCCGGGCGAGCCTGCGCGCGCCCGGGCGGCGGTTGCCGTCGGCGCCCATGAAATAATTGACGTTGATGCCGAGCAGTTCCCGGCTGGTCCGGCGCAGGGTCTTGCCCGCATCGACGACCACGGTTGCGGCGTCGTCGCCGGCGCGCGCGGCGCATGGCAAGGCCAGGAGAAAGGAAAGCAGCAAGGCGGCAAACGAAAAACGCGACATGGGGCCACTCCGGAAGCGGGCGGCACAGCCTCTAGCGCCGCACACGGCCTTCTGGCAAGGCCCGGGACACGACATTTCCGTGACATCGCGCGAGGCGTAACCAGGACGCCGGCGCAGCGACCACACGGCAGCACGCCGGGGCGACGGAGCACATTGCGATTCGGCGAGGAGCGAAACCCGCCCTTGCAAGGGCCTCGGCTTTGATAGTAATGCAGGGCGCGCGGCCTTTGGGGCCTTGCGCCCGGCCACGTCCCCGGACAAATCGGTCCCTGCTCGGGACCCGGAGGAATTCCTTATGACGCTTTTCCGTCGCCTCGTCCTTCTGGTCGCGGCCATGCTGTGCCTGGCCTCCCCGGCGCTCGCCGCCGAGGCCAAGACCTACGCCGTCGCCCCCTTTACCGTGCACGGTCCCGAAAAATACCAATACCTGAGCCAGGGCGCGCAGAGCATGCTCGAATCGCGCATGAACTGGCCCGGCCACCTGGCCCCGCTGGACAAGGCCAAGGCCTCGGCCGCCCTGGCCAAGGCTCCGGGCTCCGAGGCCGACGCCAAGAAGGCCCTGGCCGCCGTCGGCGCGGACTACCTGGCCTACGGCTCCATCACCGTCTCCGGCGACCAGGCCAGCGTGGACATCACGGTCGTCGGCCGTGACGGCAAGAAATGGCCGAAGAACTTCACGACCAAGCTTTCCGACCTCATTCCCTCCATGGAACGCGCCGCCCAGACGCTCAACAACGAGATATTCAAGCGCCCGGCCGCGTCCGGGGCCGACGGCGGGCAGACCATCAACCAGATGAACCCGGATTTCGTGGTCAACCAGACCAACGAAAACCAGAAGGCCTACCTCAATCCGAACTTCCGCTACGCCGGCCCGGCCGAAACGCCCGGCGTGTGGCGCAGCCAGTCCATGCCCATCGTCTCCAGCGGCATCGCCATCGACGACCTCAACGGCGACGGCAAAAACGAAGTCGTCATCATGGCCAAGGACTCCATCGAGACCTACGCCTTCAAGGACCGGCAGCTGATGCCGATCGCCCGCTACGCCGTCTCGCCCAACCTCAAGCTGCTCAAGGTGAGCACGCTCGACATCAACGGCGACGGCAAGGCCGAGATCATCGTCTCCGCCAGCTACTTCAAGGAGCCGCGTTCGTTCATCCTGTCCCTGGAAGGCAACCAGCTCAAGGAGCTCTACAAGGACATCAAGCTCTACATGAACGTGGCGCAGGTGCCGCCCGACTACTCCCGCCAGCTCGTGGGCTCCAAGGGCGATGCCAAGGAACTCTTCGCCCAGGGCGTGCACAACGTGATCTTCTCCGGCGGCCAGCCCATGCTGTCCACCAAGCTGACGCTGCCGACCAAGGCCAACCCCTTCAACTTCGCCTACCTGCCCGAGAAGAGCGGCTACAAGGTCCTGCTCAACGACGACCGCGACCACATCGTGGTCTACACGGCCAAGGGCGAGCGCGTGGCCGCCACCGAGGAAGAGTACTGCGGCTCGGCCATCGGCCTGGAATTCGACCCGCTCATGGCGCCCATGGAAAAGCCCAAGACCGACCACCTCTGGACCTACTACTACATCCCGCTGCCCATGATCGTGGCCAACCTGGACAAGGACGACCGCTACGAGGTGCTCGTCAGCAAGAACATCTCCCTGGCCGCCCAGTTCTTCGAGACCTTCCGCACCTTCTCCCAGGGTGAAATCCACGCCCTGTACTGGGACGGCGTGGGCATGAACCTCCTGTGGAAGACGCGGCGCATCAAGGGCACGGTCACCGGCTACGCCCTGGCCGACATCGACAACGACGGCCAGAAGGAGCTCGTGGTCTGCCTCAACACCTGGCCCGGCGCGGTCGGCGTCTACGCCCGCCGCACCATCGTGCTGGCCTACAAGCTCGACACCTCGAGCAAGGGCCAGCCCGGCGAGTTCGGCATCGACGCGGAGTAGGCCGCCGTACCCCGACGTGATCCCCGCGGGGGAACCGCAAGCGCAGCGGTTCCCCCGCTTCTTTTGCCAAGCGCCAAGGCCAATCGAGGTCGCCCTGCTCGCCCTGTACCTGGCCCAGATCGTCAACTCCGGACTGGCCCTCGGCGCGGTCTACGGACTCATGGCCCTGGGCTTTTCCCTGATCTACAGCGCCAGCCGCCTGATCAACTTCGCCCAGGGCGAGCTGCTGCTCCTCGGCGGACTCGGCATCGCCACCCTGGCCGGCGTCACGCACCTTTCCCCGATCCTGGCCGTGGCCGCCGCCGCCCTGGCCGGGTTTCTCCTCGGCCGGATCCTGTTCGCGACCACGCTCGGGCTCACGCTGCGCGCCTCGCCCCTGCGCCAGCTCATGCTCACCGTGGCGGCGAGCCTCGTCTTCCAGGGCGTGGCCATCCTGGCCTGGGGAAAAAACCCCCTCATGCCGCCGCGCCTTTTGCCCCTGCCGGACATCCGCCTGGGGCCGCTTTTCTTCGGCCGCGACACGGTCACGGCGCTTGCGCTGGCGCTTTGCGCCATGGCGGCGCTCGGGCTCTTCCTCAACGGCACGCGCCTGGGCCGGGCGCTGCGGGCCACGGCGCAAAACGCGACCGCGGCGCGCCTTATGGGCATAAACCCGGTGCTGTGCCATTCGCTGTCCTTCGCCCTGGCCGGGGCGCTGGCGTCGCTTGCCGCCCTGGCCGTGGGGCCGCAGACGGGGCTGCGCTACGACATGGGCCTCGGGCTCGGGCTCAAGGGCTTCGCCGCGGCGACCATCGGCGGCTACACCTCGCTGTCCAGGGTGTTCCTCGGCGGCATTGCGCTGGGGCTTTGCGAGGCGGCGCTGGTGCTTTTCCTTTCGGGCGAGCTCAAGGAAACCGCCACCTACGCCCTCATCGTCATCCTGCTCGTGGCCGCCCCGGCCGAAAGCGAAGCCGAGCGGCCCTGACATGGCGCGCGCCCTTTTCTCCCGCAAGGCGTCCCTGGCCCTTTTCTTCGCGGCGATGACGGTCGTGGGGTTGGTCACGCCCGCCCACAGGCTCATCGGCGTCAACCAGCACATGTTCCTCGCGGTCAACGTGCTGGCGCTCAATTTCTGCCTGGGCCTCGGCGGCCAGATTTCCCTGGCGCAGGCCGCCTTCGCCGGCATCGGGGCCTACGCCTCGGTGCTTTTGCACGCCCGCTTCCCGGGCGCGACGCTTCTCATCGCGCCGGCGGTGGTCGTCGGCGTGGGCCTGCTCGCGGCCCTTGTCAGCCGGCCCATGGAACGCCTGGGCGAGGGGTTCCTGGCCATGGCCACGCTGTGCGTGTCGCTCGTGTGCGTCAATGTGGCGCTCACCATGGAGAGCGTCACCGGCGGCGCGGCCGGCATGATGGTGGAGGCCAAGCTGGCGCTGCCCGGCATCGGAGCCCTTGGCGGCGACCGGGTCACCTTTTTTCTCTTCCTGCTGCTGCTCGCCCTTGGCGCGTACGTCTTCCTGGCCCTTCGCGACAGNNGGCTGGGGCGGGCGCTGGCCGCCTGCCGCGACGACCGCCATGCCGCTTCGAGCCTCGGCATCGACCGGCCCGCGGTGCGCGCCGTGTCCTTCGGCCTTGGCGGCGGGCTTTCCGCCGCGGCCGGCGTGGTCCACGGCCACTACACCGGGTTCATCAGCCCCGAGCAGTTCAGCCTGGAGCTTTCGCTCAAGGCCCTGCTTTTCCTGGTCATCGGCGGTCCGGGCAACCTGCTGCGCCCCATCCTCGCGGCGCTCGTGCTCGAAACGGCCATGTCCAGGCTCCAGTTCCTCGGCGACGCGCGCACCCTGGTCAACGGGCTGCTGCTCGGCGCGGCGCTTCTCGCGGGCTACTGGCGCGCGCGCCGCTAGCCCGCCCGCCTTGCAAAAATGATTTACATCGCCTCCGGTTGCGGTACAAAATCGCGGTCGCCTGATGGCGACCAATACGCCCCGGAGGCTCCCCCCATGGCTAAAGTTCTGTTGTTCCTCGCGACATTCCTCCTTTGTCCGGCAGCCTTCGCCGCAGCCCCTCCCACCGGCGACCCCATCGTCATCGGCGGCCTGTTCGCCCAGTCCGGTCCCGCCGCCGTGGTCGGCACGCCGAGCAAGCTCGTGGCCGAGATGACCGTGGCCCAGCTCAACGCCTCGGGCGGCATCCTCGGCCGCCCGGTCAAGCTCATCAGCTACGACACCGAATCCTCGCCCGACGTGGCCCTGCGCGAGGCGCGCCAGCTCGTCGAGGGCGACAANNCTGGCCGTCAAGAAGTACACCGAGGAAAAGAAGATGCCGGTCATCATGACCGTGGGCGGCGACGCCATCATCGCCGGCGGCAAGTTCGGCCCCTTCGACTGGACCTTCAAGGCCCCGCAGCGCACCGCCACGGCCGTGGCCAAGATCTACGAGTACCTCAAGGGCAAGAACATCTCCAAGATCGCGGTCATGCACTCCAAGGACGCCTTCGGCCAGGACGGGCTCGCCGAACTCAAGGCCAACGCGGGCAAATACGGCATCGACATCATCGCCGAGGAAGGCTTCGATCCCAAGGGCACGGACTTCTCGGCCCAGGCCTTCAAGCTGCAGGCCGCCAAGCCCCAGGCCGTGGTCGTCTGGACCATCGGCCCGGCCGGAGCCATCGCCGCAAAAAACTTCGCCGCCCTGCCCGGCGAGCGGCCGCTGCTCGTGCAAAGCCACGGCCAGCCCGGCCCCAGCTACCTGGAACTGGCCGGCGAGGCCGCCGGCGGCACCATCATGCCCGGCACCAAGCTCATGGCCCCGGAATCCCTGCCCGACGAGGATCCGCAGAAAATCGTCATCGAGTCCTTCATCAAGGCCTACAACGACGCCGGCATCCAGGAGAAGTTCCCGCTCAACACCCACTCGGGCTACGCCTACGACGCGCTGGCGCTTCTGCGCGCGGGCCTGGAAAAGGCCGGCAAGGCCGATCCTGCTGCCCTGCGCGACGCCCTGGAAAAGCTCCAGAACGTGGTCGGCGTCTCCGGCGTCTACACGACCTCCTCCCAGGACCATAACGGCCTGCACGCCGACTCCATGGTCATGCTCATCGTCGATTCCGGCCGCTACAAGCTCGCGCCCTAGGGCGAAGGGAAGAAGATGAAGATGCGAGGGGAACCCCTTTTTGCAAAAAGGGGTTCCCCTCGCGCTCCCCTCCCGAAAATCTCCAGGGGGTGGGGGGCGGCCCGCGCAGGCGACGCGGCCGTAGCGCCGGGAACGATGCCGCGGGCGATGCGGAGCGGTTTTTTCGGAGCCTCATGAAGACCCCGGTCCAGATTTTCACCGTCACGGCGGCCGAAGCCGGCCAGAAACTCCTGCAATACCTCGTGCGCCGCCTCGACGGCGCGTTGCCGCCGGCCGCGCTGCAACGCCTGATCCGCACCGGCCAGGTGCGCCTGGACGGCAAGCGCGTCAAGCCCTTCGACCGCATCGGACAGGGGCAGAAGGTGCGCATGCCGCCCTTCGAGACCGACGCCATGCCGGTCGCGGCCCAAGGCGGCACGCCTGCCGCATCCCCCGCGCCGCGCATCGCGGCC
>DQED01000055.1 GCA_003525525.1 Desulfovibrio sp. | reverse complement strand
CTGCCGGCGCGCGGCGGCGTCGCGGTCGCGACCACGGCCATGGACCGCATCCGCGCCATCGATACGGTTGACGGCGTGGCCGTGGTCGAGCCCGGGGTCGTCACGAAAGCCCTGCGCGACGCGGCCGCTGCCAAGGGACTTTTCTATCCGCCCGATCCCGCGAGCTACGCCACCTGCACGCTTGGCGGCAACGCCGCCACCAACGCCGGCGGACCGGCCTGCGTCAAATACGGCGTCACGCGCGACTACGTCCTCGGCCTGACCGCCGTGCTGCCGGACGGGGAGTTCCTCAAGGCGGGCGTGGCCACGCGCAAGGGCGTGGTGGGTTACGACCTGGCCGGGCTTTTCGTCGGCAGCGAAGGGACGCTCGGGATCATCACGGAACTGACGCTCAAGCTCATTCCGCATCCGCGCACGGTGCGCACCATACTCGCGCTTTTCGCCGACGCCCGCGCGACCGTGGCCGCCGTGTCGGCGGTCATGACCGGCGGCGTCTGCCCTTCGGCGGTGGAATTCATGGACCGGGCCTGCCTTGGGCTCGTGGAGGAACTGCTGCCGTTTGCCCTGCCCGGCCGGGACGCGGCGCTTTTGCTCCTTGAGGTGGACGGCGACGCGGACGCCACGGAGCGGGACATCCGGCGCGTGGCGGGCATCTGCCGCGACGCCGGGGCACTCGAAATCCTGCCCGCCGACGACGCGGCGCGGCGCGAGGCGCTGTGGGACATCCGCCGCCAGACCTCCACGCGCATCCACGAAAGCGCGCCGGTGTACCTGTCCGAGGACACGGTGGTGCCCATCGCGCGCATCCCGGACTTGATCGACGCCCTGCCCGGGCTTGGCGCGCGGTTCGGCATGGCGGTCTACGCCTTCGGCCACGCCGGCGACGGCAACATCCACGTCAACATCACGGGCGAGGAAGGCAGCCGCGAACGCGGCCACGAGCTGGTCCGCGCGCTGGTCGGGACCGTGCTTGCTCTCGGCGGCACCATGTCCGGCGAGCACGGCGTGGGCCTGACCAAGCAGCCCTTCATCGCCATGGAGCTCGCGCCCCGTTCCCTGGCCTTGCAGCAAGGCCTCAAGGACCTCTTCGATCCCAAGGGGATCATGAATCCGGGCAAGGTTCTCCCCTGAAGCCCCTCTCCAAATAAGAAACGCCCGCGGCCGAAACCGCGGGCGTTCGATTTCTCCTTCCGGAATGACCTGGAAGGAACTCTCGCTCCTTCCAGCCGCCGGAGGCCTCTCTTCCCTTATTCCCCCGCCACCGCTTCGTCGCGCGCCATCCGCCGCAACCGCGCCAGCAGATCGATGCGGAAGTCCTTGCGGTCGAAGCTCACCATGTAGGGGTTGTCGGAAAATTGCAGCGAATCCACCGGGCAGGTTTTGGCGCATTGGCCGCACAGGCTGCATAGGGAGAAATCCACGATAAATTCGCCCGGCGTCTTGCTGCCCTTCTGCGGCGCCGGACCCATCTTGACCGGACCGGCCTCCTCGCCTTCCTTGGCCGCTACGGGGCACAGGATGGTGATGCAGTTGGACGGGCAGGCCTTCACGCACGCGCCGCAGGCCACGCAACGCGGCACGGCCGGGTCCTCGTCCTTGCCGATCAGCTCCACATGGCCGCGGTAGGTGACGAGGTTGTCCCGCTCCACTTCCTCCATGGGATAGAGGACGGTCACGCCCGGCTGCGTAAGCGCCTTGCCCGTGACGCCAAGGCCGATGACAAGGCTTTTGAGCCCCGTGTAGGCTTCTTCGATGAGTTGCGAAACCGACATGTCAGCCTCCGAATCCGGCCACGATCACGGCCAGGGCAAGGTCCAGGAGCGCCAGGGGGGTGAGCCACTTCCAGCTGAGGTTCAGGAGCTGGTCGAAGCGCACGCGGGGATACGTCCAGCGCAGCCAGATGATGAAGAAGAGGATGCAGTAGATCTTGACCAGGAACCACCAGACGCCGGGCAGAAACGGTCCCTGCCAGCCGCCGAGGAACAGCGCCGCGGCCACGCCCGAGACGATGATCATGTTGGCGTATTCGGCCAGGAAGAAGAGGCCGAAGCCCATGCCCGAGTATTCGGTGTGAAAGCCTGCGGTCAGCTCCGACTCGGCCTCGGGCAGGTCGAAGGGGGCGCGGTTGGTCTCGGCCACGGCGCAGACCAGGAAGATGAAAAACGCCAGCGGGTTCTTCACGCCGTACCACTGCCAGGGCCAGCCGCCCTGCTGGGCGGAGATCTGGAAGAGGTCGAGCGACCCGGCCGTGATGGCGACGGCCATGACGGACAGCAGCAGCGGCACTTCGTAGGCCACGGACTGGGCCACGGAACGGGCTGCGCCTAAAAGGCCCCATTTGTTGTTGGAACCCCAGCCGGCGAGGATCAGCGACAACACGCCGAGGCCGGAGAAGGCCAGGATCAGCACCAGACCGGTGTTCATGGGAATCATCGCCATGTCCGGTCCCCAGGGCAGCGGCAGCATGCACACCGTGACCGGCGCGAAGGCCAGCAGCGGCGCGAGCCAGAACAGGGCCTTGTCGCTGCCGAACGGGGCGACGAGCTGTTTGCCGATGAGCTTGACCGCGTCCACCAGGGGCTGGAGCAGGCCGTGCGGGCCGACGTGCAGCGGCCCGGGGCGCAGCTGGCAATGGCCGGCCACCTTGCGCTCGACCCAGACCAGGACGAGCCCGTTTAAGCCCACGAAGGCGAAGATGCACAGGAGCCCGATCACCAGGCGGGTAAGCGGATAATCCAGGCTTAAAAGCTGTTCCAGGTTCATCGGTCGATCTCCGGGATGACGAGGTCCAGGCTGCCCAGGATGGACACGGCGTCGGCGAGAAGAGTCCCGCGCGCCAAATCGCAAAAAACGCTCAAGTTGGAGAATCCCGGGGCGCGCAGCTTGACCCGGTAGGGTTTGGGGCCGCCGTCGGAACGCACGTGGATGATGATCTTGCCGCGCGCGCCTTCCACGGCGTAGCAGGCCTCGCCCTTGGGCGGCTTGACGGTCTTGCCGACCTTGGCCTGGATCGGGCCTTCGGGAAGGCCCTGCACGGCCTGGTCGATGATGTCGCAACTCGTGACGAGCTCGTCCATGCGCACCATGTAGCGGGCCATGGCGTCGCCCTCGGTGTAGGCCGGAATGCGGAAGTCGAAGCGGTTGTAGACGCCGTAGGGCTCGGCGCGGCGGGTGTCCACGGGCGCGCCCGATCCCCGGATGCACGGCCCGGTCGCGCCGTAGCGCCGCGCCAGCTCCACGTCCATCACGCCGATGTCTTCGCAGCGGCCGCGCAGGATCACGTTGTCCGTGACCAGGTCGCGGTACATGGGCAGGCGCGAGCGCAGGTGGCGGGTGAAGGCCAGGCAGCGCGAGGCGAAATCCGCGGGCACGTCGCCGTAGACGCCGCCTATGGTGAAGTAGGAATAGGTCAGGCGCGAACCGGTGACGGCCTGGAGGATGTCGAGGATGATCTCGCGGTCGTCGAAAGCGTACATGATGGGGGTGAACGCCCCGAGGTCGAGCAGGTACGCCCCCCACCAGAGCAGGTGGGAGCTGATGCGGTTGAGCTCGGTGACGGCCACGCGGATGTACTCGGCCCGCTTGGGAACCTCGACGCCCATGAGCCGCTCCACCGCGCCGGCGTAGGCCCAGTTCCAGGCCATGGCGTGCAGGTAGTCCACGCGGCCCATGTTGGGCATGAACTGCATGTAGGTCTTCTGCTCCGCCATCCACTCGTGCATGCGGTGGATGTAGCCGAGCACGGGCTCGGCGCGCAGGATGTATTCGCCGTCGAGCTCGAGCATGATGCGCAGCACGCCGTGGGTGGACGGGTGCTGGGGGCCCATGCTGAGGATCAGCTTGTCGTCGGTTGGCCCCGGCTCGAAACGGGCCGAAGCGAGGTCGCCCCGAAGGGCCGTCGGATCGAAGGCTTGCATGATTCCTCCTTGGCCCTATTCGTCTTTAGGAGCGGCCTTGGCCACCGGCTTGGGTTTGGCCTTGGGCTCGGGCTCCGGCTCGGCCAGCCCGCAGTCCACGAGGTAGGTCAGCGGCACGAGGTCGGCTAAGGACTTGCGCGCCTTGGCGTCCTTTATAAGCGGATGGCCCTCGAAGTCCTCGGGCAAGAGCAGGTTGTAGAGGTTCGGGTGACCGGCGAAGTCGATGCCGTAGAAATCGAAGCACTCCCGCTCGTGCCAGTCCGCGCCGGGGTAGATGTCGCTGACGGTCGGCACGCGGGGCGCGTCGTGGGGCACGGTCAGGCGCAAAACCACGCGGTTGGCGCCGTCGAGGAGGCTTAAGTGGTAGGCCACTTCGAAGCCCTCCTCCAGGTCCGAGGCCATGACGTCCTCCAGGAGGTAGCCTTCCTTGTCCATGACGGCCACGGCGTCGTGGATGGTCTCGGGCGTGAGCGTCACGGACGCCACGCAGCCCGTGGCGGCATGATCGAGAGGCGCGGAGCAGGCCGCGCCGAGTTTGGCCACGCATTCGGGAATCATTTCTGGCCTCCCTGGGGCACCTGCCACCAGCGCTTGCCGGTGATTTTCTGCTGCAGCGCGAACAGCCCCTCGAGCAGTCCCTCAGGCCGCGGCGGGCAGCCGGGCACGTAGACATCCACGGGAATGAGGGTGTCCACGCCCTGGACCACGCCGTACTGGCCCTCGATGTTGAAGGGGCCGCCGGAGATGGCGCAGTTGCCGAGCGCCATCACGTAGCGCGGGGCCGGCATCTGCTCGTAGAGCCGCACCACGGCCGGGGCGATCTTCTTGTTCACCGTGCCGGCCACGATCATGAGGTCGGACTGGCGCGGCGAGGGCCGGAACACTTCCGCGCCGAAGCGGGCGATGTCGAAGCGCGCCATGCCCACGGCCATCATTTCGATGGCGCAGCAGGCCAGACCGAAGGTCATGGGCCAGATGGACATGGCCCGGCAGACGTCCACGAGCTTCTGGACGGCCGGGGTGGCCACAAGGGCCGGATCGACCGTATTTACGGCCGGGGCGCAACCTGGATTCTGCGGGGCCATGTGAACACTCCCTTGCGCATGAAGTAGATGATGGCGGCGGCGAGCACCGCGATGAAAACCAACAGCTTGACGGCGGCTTCCAGACCCTGCGGCTTGGCGTAGAGGGCCGCGACCGGGAACAGGTAGAGAATGTCCACCTCGAAGGCCAGGAAGATCAGGGCGTAGAAGTAGTAGTTGATGCCGAACTTGACCCAGGTGCGGCCGTGCGTGGGCACGCCGCACTCGTAGGTGGCGCCCATCGCGCCGCCGCGAGCCTTGGGCGCGAGAAAGAGCGAACCCAGCAGCGGCCCGGCCCCGAAGAGCACCCCGCCCAGGAAAAAGAGCAGTATCGCTGCCTGTAACCAGGTAAAGACCATATGTCTTTCCCTCCTCCCTTGCGATGACGCGCCCCGCTAGGGGTGCAGTTGCGTTCCGGCCATGGCCGCCAGGTCGTAAAGCGGCGCGGGCAGGATGCCGAGCAGCAGCACCAGCGCCGCGAGCACGCCGCCGAAAACCAGCGAACCGCGCGACACGGCCAGGGCCGGGGCATCGGACTCGCCGGTGTAGGCGTGGCGCACGAGGCTCAGGTAGTAGTAGATGGAGATGGCCGTATTGAGCACGGCCACGATGACCAGCCAATGGTAGCCCTGATCCCAGGCCGCCGAAAGCAGGAACAGCTTGCCGGTGAACCCGGCGGTCGGCGGCAGGCCGACCAGGGCGAACGCGGCCACGGCCAGGATCATGGCGAGACTCGGCGCGCGCTTATAGAGCCCGTCGAGGTCGTCGAGGCTCGGATTCTCGCCGCCGACGGACATGGTGCAGACCACGTAGAAGGCGGCAAGGTTCATGAGGATGTAGGCCAGGCTGTAAAACGCCGCGGCCGAAAGCCCGGCCGCCGATCCGGCGGCGAGGCCGAGCATCACGTAGCCGGCGTGGGCCACGGACGAGAAGCCGAGCAGGCGCTTGACGTCGCGCTGCACGAGGGCCGCCAGGTTGCCGGCGGTCATGGACACGGCCCCGAGCACGGCCAGGATGTTGGTCACTTCCATGTGCGGCGCAAAGAGCGCCGCCAGACGCACGAGCACCACCACCGCGCCGAGCTTGGGGATGGTGGCCACGTAGGCCGCGGTCTCGTTCTTCGCGCCCTGGTAGACGTCAGGGCACCAGAAGTGGAACGGGAACAGCGCCAGCTTGTAGAAAAAGCCGGCCAGGAAGAGCGTCAGACCAAGGACGGCCAGGGGCGCGTCGGCGAAGCTCCAGGAGGAGGCGGCCAGCGCCGCGATGTAGGTCGTGTGCTTGGCGGCCATGATGTAGGAAAGGCCGAAGAGCGCCAACGCGGTGACGGCCGCGCCGAAGAGGATGTACTTGATGCCCGCCTCGGCGGCGCGCCGGTCCTGGCCGCGCAGGGGAATAAGCGCGTAGAGGCTGTAGGAGGAGAGCTCCAGGGCCAGGTAGAGCGTGACAAGCTCGACGCAGGAGGCGAGCAGCATCAGGCCCCAGGCGGACAGCCCCAGGAGCATGTAGTAGTCCGGCGTCATGTCCGCGTCGTCTTTTTTGCCCGCGCCGATGCCTGCGACAATGGCGAAGCCCAGGGCGATGACGAGCTTGAAGAACTGGGACAGGGCGTCGAGCTTGTAGGTGGCGTAAAGCAGCTCGGCGCGGGCCGAAAGCCCGGCCAGGGCGACGAGCACGCCCATGGCGGCGGCGGCGGGCAGCCAGCCGGCCACGGATTTCACGCCCCGCACGCTCGCCACGAACAGGGCGCACACCAGGGCAAAGAGCCACAGTTCCGGCAACAGCATGAAGATGGTCATGGGAGCTCCTTGGAGACGGCGTCTTGGGCCTCGGCCACTTTGAGCGGTGCGCCGAGCTCCATGCGCGCGGCGAGCGGCATGTCGCTGGTCAGGCCCATGGCCTCGTTTTTCGCCTGCATGGCGGCAAGCACCCGTTCGATGGACGGCTCGATGGTCTTGATGGCCAGGGACGGGGCCAAGCCGATGTAGAAGACGAGCAGGGCCAGGGGAACGAGCGTGGCCCATTCCCGCGCGCCCAGGTCGTACCAGCCTTTCTTGAAGGAGGTGGGCTCGCCCCAGGTCACGCGCTGGAGCAGGCGCAGCATGTAGGCGGCGGCGAGCATGGCCCCGGGCACGGCGGCGAAGCCCACCCAGGGGTTGCCGGCGAACGCGCCGATCAGGACCAGCACCTCGCCCACGAAGCTGTTGGTGCCGGGGAAGGCCAGGGAGGAGAAGGAGAAGACGCCGAAGAGGAACATGTAGGCCGGCATGAATTTGCCAAGCCCCTGGTTGTCGGCGATCTCCCGGCTGTGGCTGCGCTCGTAGAGCAGGCCGATCATCATGAACAGGCCGCCGGTGGTGATGCCGTGGTTGAGCATCTGGAGGATGGCCCCGGAAACGCCTTTGACGCTGAAGAGGAAGATGCCGAGCGTCACGAAGCCCATGTGCCCCACGGACGAGTAGGCGATCAGCTTCTTGATGTCGGTCTGCCCGAGCGCGATGCAGCCGCCGTAGAGGATGGAGGCGATGGAGATCGCGATCATGACCGGTGCGGCCGTGACCGACGCGGCCGGGGTCAAAGGCAGGCAAAAGCGCAGGAAGCCGTACGTGCCCATCTTGAGCAGAATGGCGGCCAGGAGCACGCTGCCCGCGGCCGGGGCCTCGACGTGGGCGGCCGGCAGCCAGGTGTGGAACGGGAACATGGGCACCTTGATGGCGAACGCCAGGGCCATGGCCAGAAACGCCCACATCTGGAAGCGGAAGGAGTACGGCTGCTGCATCAGCTCCGGGATGGAGAAGGTGCCGCCCACCTGCCGGAAGGCGACGATGGCCGCGAGCAGCAGGGTCGATCCGGCAAGCGTGTAGAGGAAGAACTTGATGGAGGCGTAGCGCCGTCTCGGGCCGCCCCAGACCGCGATCAGCAGGTACATGGGGACAAGCATCGCTTCCCAGAAAACGTAGAAGAGCACGAAGTCGAGCGCCGCGAACACGCCGATGCAGGCCGAGGTCATCAGCAGCAGACAGAAGTGGAATTCCGTCACCCGCTTGCTGATGTACGTCCAGGATCCCAGCACGCAAAGCGGCAGCATGAGCGCCGTCAAGAGGATCATGTACAGGCTCAGGCCGTCCACGCCCATATGGTAGGACATGCCGAGCGCCGGCAGCCAGGGCGCATGTTCCACGAACTGGAAGGCCGGGCCGTTCGGTTGGTAGGCCAGAAGCGGCAGCGCCAGCAGACATTCGAGAATGCCCGCGCCAAGCGTCACCAGCCGTATGGTGCGTTCGTTACGCCGCAGGACCAGCAAGGCCACCGCGGCAAGAAGCGGCAGGACGATCAGGGCCGTCACCACCGGAAATCCGTTTTGCGTCGTCATGCAAAGCTCCCTTTCCCTTGGCGGTTAGCCCACAAACCAGACAATGGCGAAGATGACCAGGCCGATGGTCACGGCGGCGGCCAGGTAATCCTGGAGCCGGCCGGTCTGGGTGCGCGCCACGCCGGCGCCGCCGACCTCGCGCACGCTCCTGGCCGATCCGTCGAGCACGCCGTCGATGACCTTGCCGTCGAAGACGCTCGTGCCGAGCCCCGCCTCGATCAGGGCCTTGAGCCCGATCTTCTCGTAGACATCCGTCCAGACGTTATCGATGGCCGCCGCAGGGACGGAGACGAGCTTCACGAAGCCCCGGCCGACGAGCCGGTACAGGAAGTCGAAGTCCAGGTTGCGGCTGGGGTGCGGCGGAATGATCTTGCGCATGAGGTAGAACCCGAGGCCGGTGAAGCCGAGGATGCAGCAGGCCTGGAGCACGTGCCAGGGGGTGTAGGGGACGTACTCCGTGGGGAACGGCAGCAGCGAATAGAGCGTCTGCGGAAAGAGGCCGATGCCGAGGCACAAAAGCGACGAGATGCCCATGCCGAGGTACATGTTCCAGGGAATGGGCTTCAGTGCGACCTGGCTCTTCGGCTTGGCCCAGAAGGCGAAGTACGGGAGCTTGATGCCGACGGAAAGGAACGTGCCCACGGCGGCGAGCTCCATGCCGAGCGCCAGCCACGTGCGATGGGCCTCGGCCGCGCCGGCGATGGTCATGGTCTTGGTCACGAAGCCGTTGAAAAGCGGCATGCCCGAGATGGAGACCGCGCCGACCATGTAGCCGATCATGACCAGCGGCAGGCGCGAGGCCAGTCCGCCGAGCTCGGTCAGCTTGGCCGTGCCCGCGGCGTAGAGCAGGCAGCCCGCGCCCATGAAGAGCAGGCCCTTGTAAAGGATGTGGGCATAGGCGTGGGCGCAGGCCCCGTCGAGGGTCATGGCCGTGCCGATGCCGAT
>DQED01000098.1:5225-6027 GCA_003525525.1 Desulfovibrio sp. | reverse complement strand
GCCTTGGCCCGCCAAACGCGGACCCGTACGCGCCGCATCCCGACGCGCCCGCGCTTTTCGCGGACAAGGCCATGGTCACGACGGACGCCGGCAACCGCTCCTTCGACCTGCTCTATCAGGACGACGGCCGCTTGCGCTGCATCCCGGCCGACACCGTGGGCCGCGCCGGGCTTGCGGAAACCCTTCTCGACGCCCCGGACGGCGGCATCGCCCTGGACTCCGTGGCCCTGGTCCCGGCGCGCAGTTTTACCCCAAGCGAACCGTCCCGGATGCTTCTGCGCTTCGGCCAGGGCTTTTCCGCACCGGAACGCGCCATCACCGGCGACATCGTCTGGGCAGGCGAGGCCGGGGAGTTGCGCCTGCGGGTGGAAGGCGACGCCTCCGTGCGCGCCCGGCTTGCCTGCACACTCATCGCCCTGGTTCCGGTGCGGCTTACCGTGGAAGGCCAGGGGATTTCCCGGGAGATCGCCTCGACGGGCCTGGCGACGCCCGTGACCCTGGATCTGCCCCTGCCGCCCGGGGAAACCCGCCTCGCCCTGCGCGCCCTGCCCCCGGGAAACGCTTCCCCCAAGCGCTTCGGCCTGCTCGGCGCAAGCCTTGCCCCTCTGCCCTGAGGCCGGGTTCCACAAACGCGGGAGCGCCGCGCCACAAATCCACGGTTTCTCGAACGCCCGCGCGTTCGATAGTTTTTTTCGCCGTGATTTCGCGAAGATGTCTTAGCCCTTCCCGTTGGCACGCCCCCTGCTTTCTTCCCAGGCAAGAACGGCAACGGAAGCTAAGACCAGAAACATATATCGAAGGG
>DQED01000098.1:324-5134 GCA_003525525.1 Desulfovibrio sp. | reverse complement strand
CTCATCGCCGCCGTCATCATCGGCGTCGTCACCACCCTGGGCACGAACCTGAGCGGCGTCTTCAACAAGATCGCCGGACAGATCAAGGCCAACTAACCGGCCGCTCATCCGAACTTTCGCGCAACATGCTGGGCCGCCCCCGGATACGGAGGCGGCCTTTGCATTCGCACGTCGTCCACCCGGGTTATCCCTTCGCGACGACATGCTTGCGTCTGGAGAGTACTGGCCGGCTCGGAAGCATGCCACTGTCACAGACGCGCCCGTGGCCGCTGGCTCCCTCCTGCCGCTCCCCGGTTCCAAAAAAACGGGAACAACCCGTCGAGAGTCCACGATTCCTCGAATATGTCGTTAATTAAAACACACTTCATCAATCCTTGCGCCATGTTTCGCAACCGGTTTGACTGGCACGTTCCCTGCTAATTCCGTGTGACAGGAACGGCAACGGAAGCAACGACCAGAAACATATATCGAAGGGAGAAAAACCATGCTGCGCACCATCACCACTTTCATTCGCGACGAGGAAGGGGCCACTGCGGTTGAATACGGACTCATGGCCGCGCTCATCGCCGCCGTCATCATCGGCGTCGTCACCACCCTGGGACAGAACCTGAGCGGCGTCTTCAACACCATCGCCGGCCAGATCAAGGCCAACTAACCGGCCGCCTGGAGATCTTTTGCGCAACATGCCTGGGCCGCCCCCGGAAACGGAGGCGGCCTTTGCATTTGCGCGCCGCCGTCTTGCCTCGCCCCGCCCCTTTTGGCATGGTCCCGATAAGGAGTCCTCCATGCAGCCGGCCACCCATACCGCCATCGACCCGTCCCTGTGCGGATCGCCCGTGTCCCTTGCGCCGGGCCGGGCCGTCGTGCGCCTGACCCTGACCTCGGCCATGGCCGTAGACCCACGCGGCCTCGTACACGGCGGCTTCGTGTTCGGCCTGGCCGACTACGCCGCCATGCTCGCCGTCAACGACCCGCGCGTGGTGCTCGGCGCGGCCGAAGTCCGTTTCCTGGCCCCGACGGTCGCGGGCGAAACCCTCGAAGCCGAAGCCGTGGCCGAGACCGACGCCGGACGCAAACGCCGCGTGGCCGTCACGGTCCGCCGGGACGAAACGGACGTGTTCCAGGGCGCGTTCACCTGCTTCGTCCTGGAAAAGCACGTCCTCGACCCGTAGCGCCGGCTCTCGCACTACGTTCGGAAGTTGCATCAAAGCGGCCGCCGCCGCGACGAAAAGGAGAAACGCCATGAGTTTCGAGCTCAGACAACCCGCCCCCCTGGACGCGCTGCCGGAATGCGACTGCATCTTCTGCCGGAAGCAGGCCCTGCGTTCTTCGGAAGCCGCCAGGAACGGCGACGCCGTGACGGTGGAACTCTTTTGCCGCCGCTGCGGCGCGCGAAAGACCATGACCTTCAAGCCGTCCGCCGACGGGAAACATTGGGAGCCTGCCTGATTCTGGCGACATCGTAGTGCGGCTTTTTTCTTTCGATGCCGCCACGATGCATTGAAGATGCTTTTCCCAATTCCCGCCGCGTAATGAAAGCGCCGGACGCGACGCCCCCGCCCCTCCGGCGACGGCGCGGACGCATCTCTTTTCCTCTGTTGCGAATCGTCTACGGCAAACAGGCCGGCATCTGCGAATGCGATGTCAGCGATGGACATTTCCATAAAAAAACAGCATGCTATCGTTCGTCTTTTCCCCATGAGGGCAAAGTCGCCCCTCCCGTTGCAATCGCCGCACAGGGCAGCGGCCAGGGGCGCGGCGTCAACGGCGAGACGTTGCTTTTCTCCGATTCCTAACTGCGGGGCCTCACCATCCCGCCTTTTCGTTTCTATGGAAACGATGCGAAACTCTCTCCCCACTGCGGCATATCCCCTGACGCAATCGCCGGACAACGGCGAAGCCTCCCGGACGGCAGCCCCAGCGCCCTGCCCGGCCACCGCCAAAGCCGCTTCGGGAACCGCCCGCATCGCGCTGTGCTGCATCCTCGGCATCGCCGCCTGGTTGCGGCTGTACCACCTGGACGTTCCCTCCATGTGGTGGGACGAGGTCCTCGTGCCCATGACGGCCCGGCTGCCCTACGAACGCATCGTGGAGCGCGCCCTTACCCTGGATATCCACCCGCCCCTTTTCTATCTGCTCATCAAGGCGGTCATGGCCGTGTCCCGGACGGACTGGGCGTTGCGCCTGCTCCCGGCGCTGGCCGGCGTGGCCGGCGTCGCCCTGCTCTACCGGGTCGGCCGGGAATGCATCTCCCGCAACGCCGGCCTGTTCGCCGCCGTGCTGTTGGCCGTCAATCCCCTGCACCTGCTGCTCTCGCGCCAGGTACGCCCCTACACCCTCGTCTTCGACCTGGCCCTGCTCTCCCTGTGGGCCTTCGTGGCCCTTGTCCGCGGCGCGGGCTGGCGGGCCATGCTCGGCATCTGCCTGGCCAACCTGACCTTGTCCCTGCTCCATTTCACCGCCCTGCTGCTGCTCGGCGCGGAAGGGGCCATACTGCTGGCGCTGGTCTGCCTGCGCCGCAGCCGGCGCGACGTGGGGAACCTGATTTTTTTCACCCTGGGCGCGGCCGCGGCCGCAGGCACGGCCCTTCCCTTTCTTCTCGGCGCCATGTCGGCCAATCTCTCGCCCCCAAACGGCCCGCAATCCCTGTCCGCCATGGCCGCCATCTCCTCGGCGCGACTGGGAGAGACGTTCTGGTTTCTGCCGAACATGATTTCCCGCGCGACCATCACGGCGCTGCTGCTCGTCGGCGTCTTCCGCCTGTGGCGCGCCGACCGGCCGACCTGCCTGCTCCTGGCCGGATTCACCTTCCTGCCCTTCATGGCCGTGGTGGTGACCCGGTTCACCACCTATTTCAATCCCTGGCACCTCACCGTCCTGCTGCCGGCGTCCCTGATCCTGGCCGGCAACGGACTTTCCCTGTTCGTCCCCGCGGCCTCCGCCCGCCCCTGGTTTGCGGCGGCGTTGTGCCTGGCGCTGGCACTGCCTTATCCCGTCTTTCTCCAGGAACGGTTCTATGCCGTGGCCAGCCACACCGGGCCGTACAAATCCCTGGCCACCCTGCTCGGACGCGTCGTCGAGCCGGAGGATTGCGTGGTCTTCTCCGACCAGGGCCTCGCCAACGCCGTGCTCTGGCATGCCGACCGAAACGGCGGCGCCGGGGAGCGCCTGCGCCATCCGCGCCTCGGGCCGGACAAGGACAAGGCAGGTTTTTTTTTCGTCGCGGGTGGGGGGTTCGGCCACTTGGCCGAAAATGAAGCGGAATTCTTTGCAATGATGGGCAAAGAGCCCCATGCCATCGCCGAGAGCGTCGGGACGCGCACCTATTATTTCGAGCTGCCGCGACAGCCGGTCCATCCCCTGGGCGCGCTGCCGGTCCGCTTCCACGAGCGGCTGACGCCGGCCTCGTTCTACGCCGGGGTCGAGTCGCTGGAAAACGTCGCCAGCCTGCCGCTGTGGGGCGGCGGACTCATCGCCACGGACAACGACGCGCCCGGACAGGCCACCTTCGCCTTTGCCAACACGGCTCCGGTTCCCCAGCGCATCGGGATCTTTCTCGGTTTCGCCGACACCGCCGCAGGCAACCGTCTGACGGTATCCTACGCCTTCGACGACGGTCCGTGGGAGGAGGGGATGGTCCTTGATGCGCCCCTGGGCGAAGGGGACGCGTGCATCCGCGTCGAGCGCCGCCAGCCCTACGCCCGGCTGCGTCTGCGCTTCACCCTCTTGTGCGGCTCACGCACGCCCATGTACCCGGGCGGCAACCTGGAAAGCCTGCGGCTCAAGGACTTCAAGCTCTACATCGATCCCCCGGAAACGGCGCAGACGCCCTGAGCACGCAAGGCCGCGCCCGCGCCGCAAAGAGCGGACACGCGGCTCAGGCGTGGTCTTCGGGGAAGGCGACGACCACCTGCTCGTCCCCTTCCTTGCGGATCTCGATGGAGCCGATGACGCGGGCGTATTCGTGCAGCGCCTTGAGGCGTTGCATGACGTCGCCGGCGACCTCCGGAGCGACGACCAGCATGAAGCCGATGCCGCAGTTGAAGATCTGCAGCATCTCCGGCCAGCTGAGCCCGCCCTGTTCGCGCAGCCAGTCGAAGACCGGGGGCACTTCCCAGGAGCCGAAGCGGAGGTGCGCGGCCACGCCCCGGGGCAGGATGCGGTTGACGTTGTCGTAGAAACCGCCCCCCGTGATGTGGACCATGCCCTTGATCTCGAAGTCGCGCAGGAGGTTGAGCACCGTCTTGACGTAGATGCGCGTGGGCGCGCAAAGCACTTCGGCCACGGTCTTGCCGGCATGCGGCATGAGGTCGTCGGGGCCCAGACCGGAGGCGTCGAGGAGCTTTCGGATCAGCGAATAGCCGTTGGAATGCGGGCCGGAGGATTCGATGCCGATGACCACGTCGCCGACGCCGATGCTCGAGCCGTCCACGATTTTGGCGTTGTCCACGATGCCCACGCAAAAGCCGGCCAAGTCGTAGACGCCGTCGGGATAAAAGCCCGGCATCTCGGCGGTCTCGCCGCCGAGCAAGGCGCAACCGGACTCCTTGCAGCCTTCGGCGATGCCGGTCACCACGCGCGCGGCCAGATCGACCGAAAGCTTGCCCGTGGCAAAATAATCCAGGAAGAAAAGCGGCTTGGCTCCCTGGACCAGAATGTCGTTGACACACATGGCCACAAGATCGATACCCACGGTATCGTGGCGATCGAAGTCATGGGCGAGCTTGAGCTTGGTGCCGACGCCGTCCGTGGAGGACACCAGCACCGGCTCGGCATAGGCTCCGGCCTCGAGCTTGAACAGGCCGCCGAA
>DQED01000098.1:0-290 GCA_003525525.1 Desulfovibrio sp. | reverse complement strand
GGACTTGATGCGCGAAACCAGGGAGTTGCCGGCGTCGATGTCAACGCCCGCGGCCTTGTAGGCTGCCGATCTGTCGGCCATGGGTTGCTCCTTGCGAGGACTGCGACATGAAAACATTTTTCCATAGTGTTTTTGCGGCGCGAATTCAAGGGAAGCCTGCCCGCCCCTTCCAGGCGGCCCTGGCCGCGGTTCTGCCGGCCCTGGCGCTCGCCGGGGCGACCTTCCTGGCCCTTCCCTGCCGGCCCGCGGCGGCCGACGGCATGGACGGCCCCTCGCGCTACGGCCCGCCG
>DQED01000034.1 GCA_003525525.1 Desulfovibrio sp. | reverse complement strand
ACGTGGGCGTGGCCATGGGCGCGGCCGGCTCCGACGTGGCCCTGGAAACCGCGGACGTGGCCCTGGCCAACGACGACATCGGCCGCCTGCCGTTTCTCATCCATCTCGGGCGGCGCATGGTGCGCATGATCGGCGTGAACATCGGCCTGGGGCTCGTCTTCAACGCCGTGGCGATCCTGGGCGGGGCGTACGGCCTGCTTTCGCCCGTGGCCGCGGCCGTCTTCCACAACGTGGGCTCCGTCGTGGTGGTGTTGTCCTCGGCGAGCCTCGCCTTCACGACCGAACCGCCCCTGGGGGGCAGGAGGTAGCCGCCGTGGACGCCCCCGAACAGCCGCAAGCGCCCGAAGCGTCGCGCCTGGCCCGCCTGCTCATCGAGTTCTACGAGAAGTTCTCCTCCTGGGAGCACGGCGTGGTGCGCGAAAGCGGGCTGACATTGCCGCAGATGCACACGCTCGAAATCCTCGGCGCGGACGGCGACCTGCGCATGACCGAGCTCGCCGCGCGCATGGGCGTGACCACAGGGTCGCTCACCGTGCTCGTCGATCGCCTGGAACGGGGCGGGTACGTGGCGCGTAAGCCCCACGAAACCGACCGCCGCTCCATCCGCGTGGGCCTGACCGAGGAAGGCGCGCGGCTTTTCGCCGAGCACCACGCCCTGCACGAGCGCCTGACGGGCGAACTGCTCTGCGCCCTGTCCCCGGAGGAGGCGGCGCAGTTCGCGGGGCTGCTCGAACGCCTGAGCGCCTGCCTCTGACGGGCGCCGGGGCTTTGCCGTGCGGGCCGGCTGGCCAAGGCCGGTCCGCCATGATACCCGTGCCGGGCCATGGCAAACGATGCGAAAAATCCCGCCGCTCCCGGGCGCAGCGGTTTCGACCGGCGCGTGAGCGTCGCCATCTCCGTGGCGCGCCTCGTGCTCATGGCCGGCATCGTCACCGGGCACGCCATGCTCCTGCCGGATTTCCTCGGCCTCTACGCGCCGGGCGTGCCCTATCCCGCCGGAGCGGACGGATTCGCCGCCTTCCGGGCGGCCCTGTCCGGGCAGGGGGGGCTTTTCGACCGTATGGCCTTTGCCGGCGGGCTCACCTTCTGGTCGCTCAATTTCGCCTTCTACGCCCTGAGCGGCTTTTCTCTGTGGTACGCCACGCGCCGACGCGGCGTCTTCAATCTGCGCGACTATTTCTTCAGCCGCTTCTTCGGCATCTACCTGGGCTTCGCCGCGGCCGCCGTGGCGGCGTTCGCCGTGGTGGTCGGCGTTTTCGGCCACAAGCCGGGCGAGCACGACCTCAACTTCCTGCTCCTGGGCGTGGCCCGGGCCCGGGAGACCATGGCCTACAACGATACGCTGTGGTTTCTCACCGTGCTCTTCGTCCTCTACCTCGTTTTCCCGGCCCTCCCCGCGCTCTACCGCCGGCTGCGCCTGCCAGGGCTCGTCGCCTTGCTCGTCCTTTTCACCTGGCTGCGCCTGAAGGGGACGCTGGCCGGCCTGAGTTTTTTGCCCACGGCCTTTTCCTTTTTCCTGCTCGGCGTGACCGCGGCCGACGTGCTGCGCGCCACCGACTGCGTGGTGCCCTGCTTCGAGATCGTCGACTCGCGGGCCGTCGGCGCGGCCGCCCTGGCCGCGGTCTGCGCGGCGCGGCTTTACGCCCTGGCCTACGCCGACCTTGTCGCCGCCGGAAACGTGAACTACGACACCCATGCGCTGGGGACCGCGTCCTTTTTCCTGATCCTTGCGCTGGGGCTGCTCGTCCCGGCCGGAGACCGCCTGGGGCGGACGCTGCGCACGGCGGCCCGGGGCACCTTCGCCGTCTACGTCTACCATTACCTGCTCTTCCAGCTCTATCGCCACGCCCCGGCGTTCGCGGACGCGGTCCTGTCCGCCGCGTCGCTGCTGCCGGATTTCGTGCGCAACCATTTTCTGGCTGGCGCGCTGGTCCTCTACGGCGCGCTGCTGCTTGGCGGCGTGGCCTACCAATTGGCCTTCGACCGTTTCCTGTCCGGTCCCCTGCGCCGGGCCTTCGAGCGTCCCCTCGCCCTGTAGCCGCTCCGCCTCGTTTGCGAACGCGGCAAGCACGCAGGCGCGGGAACGCAAAAGCGCCGCCGGGACTTCTCCCGGCGGCGCTTGCGATGCGCTTGAAGGCGCACGCGATCAGTGCATGGCTTCGGGGAAGAGCTTGGCTGCGAGTTCGCGCAGCTTGTACTTCTGCACCTTGCCGCTGGTGGTCAGCGGGAATTCCTCCACGAAAGCGATGTATTTCGGGATCTTGTGCCAGGCGATCTGCCCCCGGCAGAAGTCCTTCACCTCTTCGGGCGTCATTTCCACATCCTTTTTGAGGATGATGAACGCCCCCACTTCCTCGCCGTACTTGCGGCTCGGCACGCCCGCGACCTGGATGTCCGCGATGCCGGGCATGGTGTAGAGGTATTCCTCGATCTCGCGGGGATAGATGTTCTCGCCGCCGCGGATGATCATGTCCTTGATGCGGCCGGTGATGGTCACGTAGCCGTACTCGTCCATGACGCCGAGGTCGCCGGAGTGCAGCCAGCCGTCGGCGTCGATGCATTTGGCCGTGGCCTCGGGGTTGTTGTAGTAGCCCTTCATGGAATTGTAGCCGCGGCAGCACAGTTCCCCCTGCTTGCCGCGCTCGACTTCCTTGCCCGTTTCCGGGTCGGCCACTTTGACCTCGACGTGGGGGAAGGCGCGGCCCACGCCCTCGACCCGGTAGTGGAAGGGGTCGGTCACGTCGGTCTGGGTCATGCCGGGCGAGCTTTCGGTGAGGCCGTACACGCTCGTGATCTCTATCATGAACATCTTCTCGGTCACCTGGCGCATGGTCTGGATGGGGCAGACCGCGCCGGCCATGATGCCGGTGCGCAGCGACGAGAAGTCGAACTTATGGAAGAGTTTGTGCTCCAGCATGGCGATGAACATTGTGGGCACGCCGTAGATGGCCGTGCATTTTTCCTGTTCGATGCTCATCATGGAATGCACCGGGTTGAACACCTCGGTGAAGACCATGGTCGTGCCGTGGTTGACGCAGGCCATGACCGCGAGCACGCAGCCGAAGCAGTGGAACAGCGGCACCTGGATGCACAGCTTGTCCTTGTTCGTGAAGCGTTGGCGCTGGCCGATGGAGTAGCCGTTGTTCAGGATATTGTGGTGGCTGAGCATGACGCCCTTGGGAAAGCCGGTAGTTCCCGAGGTGTACTGCATGTTCACCACATCGTGGCAGGTGAAGGTGGCCTGCCTTGCGCGCAGGTCCTCGTCGGTGACGGTGCGGGCCAAGCCCAGGATCTCGGGGATCGAGTACATGCCGCGGTGCTTTTCGACGCCGAGGAAGCACACGCGCTTTAAGTGCGGGAAGGAATCGCTGCGCACGGCCCCGCGCTGCATGGTGCGCAGTTCCGGGGCGAGGTCGTAGAGGATCTCGATGTAGTCCGAGTCGCGGAACCCGTTGATGATGAAGATGTTTTCCGCTTCGGAGTTGGTCAGCAAATATTTCAGTTCGTTGCGTTTGTAGGCGGTGTTGACCGTCAGCAGCACGGCGCCCATCTTGGCCGTGGCGAACATCAGCGCCACCCAGAAGGGGACGTTGGTGGCCCAGACCGCCACCTTTTCGCCCTTCTCGATGCCAAGCGCCATGAGTCCCTTGGCCAGGTCGTCGGTCAGTTCGTCGAATTGCTGCCAGGTGAGCCGGTAGTCGCGGTCCACGTAGACCACGGCGTCCTGGTCGGGATATTTGGTCGCCGTCTGGTGGAGCAATTCGCCGAGCGTCAGGTCGAAAAGCGGCGGCTGGTGCAGGGGAGGCGGCACGAAGGTCATGGACGGCTCCTTTGCTTACTGCGGGATGTAGAGCACCGCGTAGATGTCCGTTTTGGGCGCGTCGCCGCAACCGACGTAGTGGGGCACCACGGAATTGTAGTAGATGGAGTCTCCGGGGCCGAGGATGTGGCGCTCGTTGCCCACGAGGACTTCGAGCTCGCCGGACATGACCACGATGAACTCCTCGCCCTCGTGGGAGGACAGCGGCTTTTCGGCGGCGGGATCCTCGTCGGGGTAGACCTCGATGAAAAACGGCTCCATGTGCCGGTCGGTCTTGGCCTTGCCCAGCGAATGGTAGCGGAAGGAGGCGCGTTTGCCCCGGGCCTTGCGCAGCACCGCGTCGTCCTCGGCGAGGTCCGCGCGGCAGGTCATGCACAGGTCGCCGTCCACGTTGTCGTCCATGAACGTGCCCAGGCGCTGCCCCAGGGCCAGGGCGATCTTGAGCAGGGGCCCGATCGAGGGGGTGACGTCCTCTTCCTCCAGGGCGGTCAGGAATTCCACGGACAGGCCGGTGCGCCGGGACAGCTCCTCCCGGGACAGTTCCTGGCCTTCGCGATACGTGCGGATGCGATCACCAAGCTTCTTGTCGCTCATGGTACCCTCGTTGGTCGGATATGATGGGGTGGGGCAAAGGCGGCACGGCCCCGCGGAACTGTTTCCATATCCTAGCGCGCGCCGGAATTCCAGCCGTTTTTGCGATCCTTGGGCTCGGAAAACGCATTGACAAGGGGATTGCTCGTGCGAAAAGACGGGGAAGCGTGTTTGCAACCCCAACTGAGCAGGCGAGAGGGAACCTTATGAGCAAGGAGATCGGGCCGGTGCGGGAAATCGCCCAGCGGCTGCGCGGCATCCGCGAAGTGGCGGGGTTTTCCCTGGAAGAACTGGCCGAGGCCACCGGCGTCACGGCGGACCAGGCTCTTTTGTACGAGACCGGCGAGGAGGAGATTCCCGTCAGCTACCTGTATGAGGTGGCCAAGGCCGCGGGCGTGGACCTGACCGCGCTCCTGACCGGCGGCGAGGCCCATCTGCACGCCTATTCCCTGGTGCGCGCCGGCAACGGCCTGTCCGTGGACCGTCGCAGGGCCTACAAATACCAGGCCCTGGCCTACCGCTTCCACAAGCCGGCCATGGAGCCGTTCCTGGTCACGGTGCCGCCCAAGGACGAGTCCGAGATGGAATTCAACCGGCATCTGGGCGAGGAGTTCATCTACATGCTGCGCGGCCGCATGGAAGTGCGCCTCGGCGAGGACGTGCTGACGCTCGAACCCCACGACTCCCTGTACATTTCCTCCCGTACGCCGCATGCCATGCGGGGCCTCGACGGCGTCGAGGCGGAATTCCTCGACGTGATTATCTAGCCGGGCGCCGCGTGCCGTCCGGCGCGACGTCCGGCCTTCCGTCACGGCCAGTGCCTGAGTGTATCGACGCGAAAACAACCGTTTTGCCCGGGAGCCCAAGACCATGCCTGTCGCCAAACTGCGACCCAACACCTATCGCGAATTGCTGGAGACCGTGTCCGTTTCCGTGCCCGAGAACTATAATTTCGCTTTCGACTTCCTCGACACCGAGGCCGCCGCGGACCCGACCCGGCCGGCCATGATCCATATCGGCCCGGACGGAACCCGCCGGGATTTCGACCTCGCCTTTTTCAGCCGGGAATCGGCTCGCCTGGCCAATGCCTTCAAGGACGCGGGGCTCAAAAAAGGCGACCGCGTCATGGTCATCCTCTACCGCCGCGTGGAGTGGTGGGTGACCATGCTCGCCCTGCACAAGCTCGGGGCCGTGCCTGTGCCTTCGCCCAACCTGCTCACCCCCCACGACATCGACTTCCGCGTCAACTACGCCGGCATCAAGGGCATCATCGCCGAGGATTCCGTGGTCTCGCGCGTGGAGGCCGCCCGCCCCACCTGCCCGACGCTCAAGGTTTTCATCCACGTGGGCGAGGCCGCCATGCCCGCGGGCTGGCTCGACTACGAAACCATCCGCGCCGCCGCCCCGGATTCCTTCCCCCGCGCCTGCGACGCCCCGGGCGGCAAGGACACCCTGCTCATCTTCTTCTCCTCCGGCACCACCGGCATGCCCAAGATGGTGGAGCACACCCACGGCTACGCCCTGGGCCACATGGCGACCGGCGTCTACTGGCACAACCTGGAGCCCGGCGACGTGCACCTGACCGTGGCCGACACCGGCTGGGGCAAGGCCGTGTGGGGCAAGTTCTACGGCCAGTGGATGGCCGGGGCCGTGGTCTTCGTCTGGGATTTCCGGGGCAAGTTCGTGCCGGCGGAGCTGCTCGGGATCATGAGCAAGCACAAGGTCACGACCTTTTGCGCGCCGCCGACCGTCTACCGCTTCCTCATCCGCGAGGACCTCTCCAAGTACGACCTCACGGCGCTGCGCTACTGCACCACCGCCGGCGAGCTCCTTAACGACGGCGTGTTCCGGGCCTGGAAGGAGATCACCGGCCTGCCCATCTACGAAGGCTACGGACAGACCGAAACGTGCCTGCAGATCGCGACCTTCCCCTGCATGACGCCCAAGCCCGGCTCCATCGGCCGGCCGGCCCCGGGCTGGAACGTGGCCATCCTCGACGAGGAGGGCAAGGTCTGCCCCCCCGGCGTCGAAGGCGAGATCTGCCTCAAGCTCGAACAGGGCAAGAACGTGGGGCTTTTCGCCGGCTACCTGCTCGAGCCCGCGAAGACCGAAAGCGTCATGATCGACGGCTACTACCACACCGGCGACAAGGCCTGGATGGACGAGGACGGCTACTGCTGGTTCCTCGGCCGCACCGACGACCTCATCAAGTCCAGCGGCTACCGCATCGGGCCCTTCGAGGTCGAAAGCGCGCTGATCACGCACAAGGCCGTGGTCGAGGCGGCCGTGACCGGCGTGCCCGATCCCGTGCGCGGCCAGGCCGTCAAGGCCACGGTGGTCCTCGCCCCGGGCTACGAGCCCTCCGACGAGCTGGCCAAGGAACTGCAGGCCCACGTGAAAAAGGAAACCGCGCCCTACAAGTATCCGCGCATCATCGACTTCGTGGACGAACTCCCCAAGACGATCAGCGGCAAGATCAAACGCGCCGAGATCCGCGCGCGGGATGCGAGCAGGGAGATATAGGGAGAGGGAGAAGAGAAAGATGCCTCCGACGGCCAGGAGGGGCGACGGCCCCTCCTGGCCGTCCCGAAAGGGGAGGGCGGCTCAGATGACGCGGGCGAGGCGGGGATTGGGGCGGTAGCTCCGGCCGGTCTTGGCCAGGTCGATTCCGCCTACGCGCACGATGTCCGCCGTGGCCGCGAAGGAGCGGAAGAGTCCCCCGATGCCCAGGGAATGAAACAGGCGGCCGCAGCGTTTTTCGGCCTCCACGAACGCCTTGATTTTCTCCGGGTTGCCGAAGCCGCTCGACAGCACGATGCCCACCTTCTCGAAGCCCGCGGCGTCGAGGGCGCGGCGCACTGCCAGCGTGCCGGCCACGGTGACGCCCGTGCCGGTCCAGTAGGGCCGGCCGTCGG
>DQED01000205.1 GCA_003525525.1 Desulfovibrio sp. | reverse complement strand
AGGCCCTCTACAGCGAGCACGACCGGGCCGTGGGCGTGGTGCGGCGCTACACGCGCGGCCAGATCGCCCGTCTGCTCGACGGCGCGGGTTTCACGCCCGAGCGCCTGACCTACGCCAATACCGTGCTCTTTCCCGCCGCCGCCCTGGTGCGCTTGTGGCGCAAGCGGCCGCGCCCCGGCCGCACGCCGCGCTCGGACCTCGCCCTGCCGCCGGCGGCGGTCAACGCCGCCCTGACCGGGGTGCGCAAGCTCGAAAACATCCTGACCGTGGACTTTGGCCTGTCCCTGCCCGCGGGCCTTTCCATCTTCGCCGTGGCCCGGACGCCCCGCCGCACCCCGCCGCGGCCCAACCGNNAACCGCCTACCCCGGACGTGACACCCGATGCAGCCGTTTTCCGCGTCACCCTCCCTTTCCGTGGTCATCCCCGTCTACAACGCCGAAGCCTCCATCGGCCGGCTGGTGGAGACGCTGCTGGCCGCGCCGCCGTCGGGTGCGACCGATATCGTGCTTGTCAACGACGGCAGCCGCGACGGCAGCCACGCCGTATGCCTGGACCTGTGCCGGCGTTTCGCGGAACGCGTGACCTACCTGCGCCTGGCGCGCAATTTCGGCGAACACAACGCCGTCATGGCCGGCCTCAACCAGGCCCGGGGCGACTACGTGGTGGTCATGGACGACGATTTCCAGAATCCCCCGGAAGAGGTGACAAGGCTCCTCGACGCCGCGGTTTCGGGCGGCTACGACGCGGTCTACGCCGCCTTCCGCGAAAAGCACCACGGCAGGCTGCGCAACTGGGGAAGCCTCTTCAACGACCGGGTCGCCACCTGTCTGCTCGGCAAGCCACCGCACCTGTATCTTTCGAGCTTCAAGTGCTTAAGCCGCTTCCTGGTGGAGCAGATCATCCGTTACGCCGGTCCGGCCCCCTACGTGGACGGACTGATCCTGCGCGCCACGGACAACATCGGCCAGGTGCTCGTGGAACACCGCGACCGGGAGGCGGGCCAGTCCGGCTACACGCTTTTCAAGCTCATCCGCCTGTGGCTGACCATGTTCGTCAACTTCTCCATCGCGCCGTTGCGGTTTTCCGCCGTGCTCGGGCTTTGCATCGCGGGTTTCGGCCTGGTCATGGCCGTGTGGAGCCTGCTCGAAAAGCTTTTCGGCGTGGATCTGCCCACGGGCTGGACCACGCTTTACATCAGCATCATCATCTTTTCCGGCATCCAGCTCGTCATGCTCGGGCTCGTGGGCGAATACGTCGGCCGCACCCTGCTCGAATGCAACCGCGCGCCGCAGTACGTGGTGCGCGAGGTCCACGGCGGCGACGGCCGCCCGGACCGGGAGCCGCGCCCATGCTGATCCCGAGGCTCGACGCCGTGCGCCCCATACGCGTCCCCACCGTGCGCGACGACCGGGGCGCGCTGTCCGCGATCGAGGCGGGCATCCACGTCCCCTTCGCCGTGGCCCGCATCTTCTACATGCACGGCATGACCGCCGACCGCGGCGGCCACGCCCATCCCGACACGGAGCAGTGCGTGCTGGCCGTGGCCGGCTCGCTGCGCCTGCTGCTCACCGACGGCATAAGCCATGCCGAGTACCGCCTTGACGACCCGACACAGGGCCTATATCTGCCGCCCATGGTCTATATCGACATCCGGGACATCAGCGCCGACGCCGTCTGCCTGGTGCTGGCGAGCACCCACTACGCCCCGGGAGCCGTCATCCGCTCCCTGCCCGCCTACCTGGAGGCGGCCGGAGCAGCATGAACGCGCCCCGGGACCGCCTGGCCTTTTCGCGCTCCTGCCGGACGCTTTCCGGCGTCTTCGCCGACATGGACGCCGTGCTCGACTGGTTTGCGGCCAAGGACCGCCGCGACCGGTTCACGGTCCGGCGCGTGCCGCTGACCGCTCTCGACCAGTGGGCCTATCTCGAGAATCCCCTGCGCCTGGGGCACCGCTCCGGAAAATTCTTCACCATCGAGGGCATCCGCGTGGAGACTGCCTGCGGCCCCGTCCCCTCCTGGGACCAGCCCATCATCAACCAGCCCGAGGTGGGCATCCTGGGCCTGCTCGCCCGGGAGATCGACGGCGTGCTCCACTTCCTCATGCAGGCCAAGATGGAGCCCGGCAACGTCAACGTGCTCCAGCTCTCGCCCACGGTCCAGGCCACGCGCAGCAACTATTCCCGCGTCCACGGGGGACAGGCCCCGCGCTACCTCGAATACTTCACCGAGCCGGGCCTGGCGCGCGTGCTCCTGGACCAGCTCCAGCCCGAACAGGGCGCACGGTTTTTGCGCAAGCGCAACCGCAACATGGTCGTCGCGGTCGACCACGAGGTGCCGGTCCACGAGGACTTCTGCTGGCTGACCCTCGGGCAGATCAAGGCGCTGCTCGCGCGCGACAACATCGTCAACATGGACGCGCGCACCGTGGTCTCGCTCATCCCCATGTCAGACCCCGACGAAGCGCCCGACGCGGGCGTCCTCGAAGGCGTGACCGGCTTTCTCCGCGACGCCTGCCTGTCCTTTTGCCGCGCGGCGCGCGAACGGCATTCCATGGACGCCATCATGACCTGGCTGACCGAAGCCAAGGCCCGCCAGGACATGCGCGTCAGCCCCCTGCCGCTTAATGCCCTGCGCGGCTGGAACGTCACCGACGAGGCCATCTTCCACGACACGGGCCTGTATTTTTCCGTCATCGGCGTGGACGTGGCCGCCCGTACCCGCGAGGCCACGCGCTGGTCCCAGCCGCTGCTGCACCACGAGGGCGAAGGGCTGGTCGGCTTCCTGTGCCAGCGCCAGGGCGGCGTACTCCATTTCCTGGTCCGGGGCAGCCTCGAGCCCGGCAACCGCGACGGCGTGCAGATCGGCCCCACGGTCGCCTGCTCCGAGGTGGCCGCCCGGGCCACGCGCCGCTGCGCCCCGCCCTTTCTCGAAGCCTTCCTCTCACCCGCCCCGGGTACGGTGCGCTACGACGCGATCCAGTCCGAGGAGGGCGGCCGCTTCCACCATTTCTGCAACCGCTACATGATCGTCGAACTGCCGCCGGGACAGGAACGCCCCGTCTCCGACGACTTCCTCTGGATGACGCCCGGCCAGCTGTGGCGCATGGCCCGCCACGGCCACGTCAACATCGAGGCCCGAAACCTCCTGGCCTGCCTGGGAGCCGAGAAGGGCGCGCCATGAAACTGCTCGTCTGCGGCGGATCGGACATTTTCTTCCGCCGCGTGCTGCCAAGCCTGCTCGGCCTCGGCGTCACGGCCGCGACCGTGGCCTCGAAAAGCGGCCGGCGCGCGCCAGGTGACGCGTCCGCTCACATGTCCGGCGACGCGCCCCTGCCCCTGGCCTACGTCGGGGACGCCCTGGAGGCGATTGGCCGCTGCGACGCCGACGCCGTCTACGTCACCACGGAAAACAGCCGCCACGCCGCCCT
>DQED01000238.1:794-3597 GCA_003525525.1 Desulfovibrio sp. | reverse complement strand
AGTCCCTGCTGCACGACGCCGAGATAGGCCAGGCCCAGCCAGGCCGCGGCGTCGCGCGGCGGGCCGGCGAGGAGAAACGGCAGTCCGGCCGCGGCCGTCAGCAGATGCCCGGCGACGACCGCCGCCACCAGGCCCCCGTCGCGCCCGGCGCGCATGGCCAGGGTGAAGACGGCATAGGAAATGCCCGTGCCCACGGCCAGCACGTTGCCCCAGAGCCCAGCCGGCGAGAGCTTGTCCAGGAAGAAAAGCGCCATGCCGCCGACCGTGGCGGCGACGAAGGCCCAATCCGCCGGCCGCGTGGGCTCCTTGAGCACGGCCGGCGCGAAAAGCGCCACGTAGACCGGCGCGGTGTAGGCGAGCAGGATGGCGTTGGCCGCGGTGGTGAGCTTGGTCGCGGCCACGTTGGTGACGAGCAGGCCCGCGTAGCCCAGGGCGGCGCAGACGAAGGGACGCGTGAGCCGGAAATCGAGTCTGCCCCGGAAAAGGAGCCAAAGGGTCAGCGCCGCGAGCAGGCTGCGCCCGCCCGTGACCGCCATGGGCGAAAGCGGCGCGAGCTTGATCGCCACGCCCCCCGTGCTCCACAAAAACGCCGTCACGGCCAGCAACAGCGCCGCCCGTCCCTGTCCCCGCTCCGCCATGCCGCCGTCCTTTTTCGCGCGCCGCCGGCTTGCCCGCGCACGCGATACGCGCTAACAGCCCGGAATCATGTATCGGAAACCGTGCGAAGGCAAGGCGCGCCACGGCCATGTTCGAAGCTGAAATCAAATACGCGGCCGACGCGGCCTTTGCCCCGGCCGGCGCGGCGCTCCCGGAGACGGTCTACCGCGACGTCTATTTCGATACGCCGGACGACGCCCTCGCCGCCGCCGGGCGGGAGCTGCGGCTGCGCGCGTGCGACGGGACAAGCGTGCTCACCTGCAAGCGACCGCCCTTCGACGCGGCCACGGCCTCCAAGGAGGAGCTGGAAACGGTCGTTGCCGACGGCGCGGCCATGGCGGCGATCCTGCACAGCCTCGGCTACGCGCCGCGCATCGCCCTTTCCAAGCGCGTGCGCCGCTTCCGCGACGCCTTCCATGGCCTTGCCCTGGACATCGCCGTGGTCACGGTCGATTTCGCGCCGGAGACGTTCGTCGAGATCGAACACCTGGCGCACACGCGCGAAGCGGCCCAGGCCGCCCTGCCGCACATCCGCGCCTACGCCGCCGCGCATGGGCTGACCCGCGAATGCCCGCGCGCCTACACCGCCATGTTCCAGGCGAACCTCGCGCAAAAGGAGCACGCGCCGTGCACGCGCACGACCCCGCCCTCGCCCCGTACCTGACCGCCGATGCGGTCATCGATTGGAGCGAACCTACGGTCGCGGCCCAGGCCGCCGTCCTGGCCGCCGGAGCCGCCTCGCCCCAGGCCGTGGCCGAGACGGCCTTTCTCTTCGTGCGCGACGCCATCCGCCACAGCATCGATTTCCGGCAAAACCCCGTCACCTGCGCCGCCTCGGAGGTGCTGCGCCACGGCACGGGATACTGTTACGCCAAGGCCCATCTGCTCGCGGCGCTGTTGCGCGCAAACGGCATCCCGGCCGGTCTGTGCTACCAGCGCCTGACGCTCGATCCCGCAACGGACCGGACGCGCTTTTGCCTGCACGGTCTCGTGGCGGTCCACCTGCCGGAGTACGGCTGGTACCGCATCGATCCGCGCGGCAACAAGCCGGGCGTGGACGCCAAGTTCACCCCGCCCGTGGAGCGCCTGGCCTTCGCCATCGCCCATCCCGGCGAAGCGGACCTGCCCGGCGTCCATGCCGCGCCGCTGCCCGTGGTCGTGGACGCCCTGCGCCGCCATGCGACCTGGGACGCGCTGCTGGCCGACCTGCCCGACCTGTCCCTGCGGGCGGATTGACGCCATACGGTCATTTTCCGGACATTTTTGTCGCCCATCCTCCCTTTTTGCAGCTTCCGAGGCGGCTGCGTGACGGCATGGGTCATGCAGTCCCTTCTTCCGGAGAATTATTTTCCCATGAAATGAGC
Organism: Desulfovibrio sp.; assembly: GCA_003525525.1. Classification (GTDB taxonomy): domain Bacteria; phylum Desulfobacterota; class Desulfovibrionia; order Desulfovibrionales; family Desulfovibrionaceae; genus Solidesulfovibrio. The sequence goes on along the minus strand of DQED01000238.1, from coordinate 1,576 downwards.
GCGTTGCACAAAATTCGTCATCTTTCTCCACAAGAATGGTGTACTTTGCACGGCAATTGCTTATTAGTAGCGATAGCCCGGCTCGGACCCGGCGCGGGTCCGGACGGAATCCAGACGAGGAGGTCGCCATGGAATCGGCACTGACGCTGCGCAAAACCGCTCCCCCAGAACTGTCCGACGAATCGCTCGCCATCCACCATGTCTCCGTCCTGGAAGTGGAAATCGGCCACGGGGCCATGTCCACCATGCGCAAGGCCATGAAGGAAGTCGCGGCCCAGACGGGCGTGAGCTTCGACGAGGTCATGCGCGGCTTAAGCGGCCATATGTACTGGGTCGAAGCCACGGGAACGCTGCTTTGCGTCATCCCCCTGCCCGATACGGACCTGTACCTGGAAATCCCCGAGGATTTCTGGCGCATCCGCGAGCTCTCCCAGGCCACGCATTAGGCGTCTTTTCGGGGCGGCGCGCGCCGGCCGGCCGCGCCGCCCTCTCTTGCCCCGCCACGGCTTTTCCGGCATGCTTCCCGCGTTTCTCCTGTTTCCCCGAAAGCCGAGGGAATCGCGAGCCAAGACGCAACCACCATCCAGCCGGAACCCCCATGGCCCCACCTATCCCCGAATTTCCCAAAGCCCTCTTCGAGGAGCTCGACACCGACAAGCTGCGCCGCCGTTTCCTGGAAGCCCTGCTCGAATTCCAGAACGTCGAACGCGGCTCCCTCTGGGTCAAGCGCGAAGACGGCTACCAGTGCATCGAGGCCACGGGCGGCCCGAGCGAGGAACGGC
>DQED01000238.1:0-773 GCA_003525525.1 Desulfovibrio sp. | reverse complement strand
CCGAGCATCGTCGGCTGGGTCATCGAGAACGGCAAGATGACCATCGCCGAGCCGGGCAAGGACAAACGCCACTTCAAGGAGGCGGAGTCCGGGCTCGACGTCAAATCCACGCTGATTCTCTGCTATCCGCTGTCGCTTAAAAACGGCGAAGTCTACGGCGCGGTGGAAATCATCGACACCGCCCACGGCGGCAGCCGCCTGAACCTCGGCAAGGACTACCTGGAACTGCTCGAGGAGTTCATCGCCATCGGCTCCCTGGCCCTCGGCAACGCGCTGGCGTTCGCCGACCAGAAAAACGAGACGCAAAAGCTGCGCAAGATCCTCGGCGGGCTCACGGGCGAAACGCCGCTCGTGGGCAAGAGCCAGGCGTTCAAGGCGGCGCTCGAAACCGCGCGCAACTACGCCCGCAACGACTTCGCGGTGTGCATCACCGGCGAATCCGGCACGGGCAAGGAGCTGTTCGCCCGGGAGATCCACCGCTTAAGCGACCGCAAGGACAAGCCGTTTCTCGTGCAAAACGTCTCGGCCATCCCGGACGCGCTGCTCGAATCGGAGCTCTTCGGCTATAAGAAAGGGGCATTCACCGGGGCCGAGCGGGACAAGGTCGGCCTGTTCGAGGCCGCGGACGGCGGCACGGTCTTTCTGGACGAAATCGGCGACATGCCGCTTACGCTCCAGGCGCGCATCCTGCGCGTGCTCCAGGAACACGAGATCAAGCCGCTCGGCGGGGCCAAGACGCAGACCGTGGACGTGCGCGTCATCTCGGCCACCAA
>DQED01000165.1:4528-4789 GCA_003525525.1 Desulfovibrio sp. | reverse complement strand
AACGCCCTGGAGTGCCTGCTCGTGCACGTGCGCGCCGCGCCCACGTTTTTGCCGCGCGTCGGCAAGGCCCTTGCCGCGGCCGGCGTGGAGCTGCGCGCCTGCCCGCGCGCCCTGGCCCTGCTCGGCAACCTGGCCAAGGCCGCAGCGCCCGAGGATTTCGGCCACGAGTTCCACGACCTCGTTTTGGCGGTCAAGGTCGTCGACGACATGGACGACGCCCTGGACCACATCCACCGCTACGGCTCCAACCACACCGAGGTC
>DQED01000165.1:1515-4412 GCA_003525525.1 Desulfovibrio sp. | reverse complement strand
CATTCCTACGGCCCCATGGGCCTCGTGGAGTTGACCAGCGCCAAGTTCGTGGTCCTGGGCCAGGGGCAGGTGCGCGGCTAGGACGCCGCTTCGAGCCCATGCCCCAGTCGCTGATCGGCATTTTTGGCGGGACGTTCAATCCCGTGCATNNCGAGGCTCTTGGCCTTGGCGGCGTGGAATTCGTGCCCGCCGCGCGACCGCCGCACAAATGCGGCGAGCCCATGCTTGATTTCCCGTTTCGTGAAAGACTGTGCCGGCTGGCCGTGGAGGACGTGCCCGGCTTTTCCGTCAATGCCATGGAAGCCGGCCGGCCGGGGCCCTCCTTCACCTGGGACACGCTCGAAACCCTTGGCCGGGAACGCCCGGAAACGGCCTTCTGCTTCATCCTGGGCCAGGCCGACCTGCCCCAGTTGCCGACCTGGAAAAACGGCCTTGCCCTGGGGCGGCTGGCCCACTTGGCCGTGCATTCCCGGGAAGGGCAGGGGCTCGAGGCCTTCGCCGCCTTCATGTCCGCGCACGCCCGGGAGATGGAGGCCGTCCCCACCGCCGATCCGGCCCGCTGGAACCTGCCGCAGGGCCGCGTCATGACGTTCGTGCCCATCACCAGGCTTGACGTATCGGCCTCGGATGTACGAGAGCGTTGGCGGCGCGGCCGTCGTATCCACGGCCTTGTGGCCGAAGCCGTGCGCCATGAACTCGAAAACCACGCGGAAGCGCTCGAGGCCGTCTGGGGCCGGCGCGCCCCGGCGTGACTCCTGGAAGTCCTGTCTTGCAAAATTCCCCGACCGCCCTGCGTCGCGGCATCTATGCCTTGTCCGCACTGCTGTTTCTGGCCCTCGTCGTCGCGCCGACCGCGGACAGGCTTTTGCATTTCGCGCCCCGCACCCTGGTGGCGGAGGTCAAAACCGGCAAGCTGGTGATGCCGGGCCTTGCTCCGGACACTTGGCTCAAATGGTTCAACACCGTGCGCCGCGGCTATCTCGAGCGCCACTACAACCTGCGCACACTGCTCATCACCTGGAACAGCTTTCTGGACACCATCGTGCTCGCGTCCACGGCGGCCAATTCCCAGGTCATGGCCGGCAAGGACCATTGGCTGTTCCTGGCCCAGGACGGCTCGCGCAACATCCTGGAAGACGCCCGCTCCCTGACCCCCCTGCCCGAACAGTACGTGGACGACGTGGCCCGGGAACTGGAGCGCCGCCGGGAGTGGCTGGCCGCGCGCGGCATCCGCTACCTGGTCATCGTCGCGCCCAACAAGAACACCGTCTATCCGGAAATGCTGCCCGATGCCCTGCGCCCGTTGCAGCCGGAAGGGCACCTCGCCCAGTTCGTGCGCTACGTGAAGGACTACACCAAGGTCGATATCGTCGATGTGACGCCGGCGCTCGAGGAACAGAAGAAACACACGCAGGTCTTCTATAAAACGGACAGCCACTGGAACGCCTACGGCGCGTTCGCGTCCTATCAGGCGATCATGCGGCATCTGGTCAAGGACTTTCCGCAACTGCATCCGCTTTCCCGGGAACAGTTCAACGTGGAGCAGTTCAACTGGCTGCCCGGGGATTTGGCCAACATGATGGGCCTTTCCGACCACCTCAAGGAAGACCGCATCATGTTCGTCAACAAGGAGTGGTACAAGGCCAGGGGCGACTCCTACTACGGTCCCGTCAACCACTACTATTTCGAGGAGCCGCAGTACTCCTACACCGGAAACGCCGCGTTGCCGAACGCCGTCGTGTTCCACGATTCGTTTTGGTGGGAGCTTTTGCCGTTTGTGGCCGAATCCTTCGACAAGGCGCTCTATGTCTGGCTGCGGCCGCAGACGGACCACGAATTCCGCTTTTTCGACGAGGCGTTGATCGAACGGGAAAAGCCGAACCTCGTCATCGACGAGTTCACCGAACGCTACGTCCTGCCGCCTTTGCGCGGCCGGTTCGCGCCCAGGCTCGCCGTGCTCAAGGCCGCGGGGGAGTAGGGCGGGACGCCTTTACAAGCGGCGAAAAATACGTAAAGAGGAAAAAGAAACAAAGTTACATCGCGCCCCGCGCGAGGAGCCCCGCCTTTCCCCATGGAACACGATACGCCAGCCTCTCCTTCGACCGATTCCCCCGAGCCCCCGCAACCTCCGTCGCCGCGCGCCTTCCCGCGAAGAGGACGCCGCCCATGGTGACCCTCATCGTTTCGGTCTGCCTCGCCATCCTTATCTCCGCCTTCTGCTCCATGAGCGAGGCGGCCCTGTATTCCGTGCCCTGGAGTTGGATCGAACGCTTGCGCAAGGACGGCCGGGCCAGCGGCGAAATCCTCTTTTCGCTGCGCTCCAACGTGGAAAAGCCCATCACGGCCATCCTGACGCTCAACACCATCGCCAACACCGCGGGCGCGGCCGTGGCCGGCGCGGCCGGCGCGGCGGTCTTCGGTCCGGACGAACTGTGGCTTTTCACCGCGATCTTCACCGTGCTCATCCTGGCCTTCGGCGAGATACTGCCCAAGACCATGGGCGTGAGCTACTGCCGCACCATTTCCGTGCTCATCGCCGCGCCGCTGAAATACATGATCCTGGCCCTGCTGCCCATCATCTGGGCCGGCGGCCTTATGGCCAGGCTCGTCTCGAGCCGGCGCAGGGACCCGCTTTCCACGGAGGAGGACCTGCGCGCGGTAGTGAGCCTCACCCGCCGAGAGGGCGTCATCAAGCCTCTGGAAGAGCTTTCCATCAAGAACATCCTCTCCCTTGACCGCAAGACCGCAAGCGACATCATGACCCCGCGCACCGTGGTTTTTTCCCTGCCCGCGCAGATGACCGTGGCCGAGGCCAAGGGCGAGCGCCGGGGCGTGTGGCCCCATAGCCGTATTCCGGTCTACGATGCCGACGACCCGGAAAACATCGTCGGCATCGT
>DQED01000165.1:958-1375 GCA_003525525.1 Desulfovibrio sp. | reverse complement strand
CTGGAGGACGTGCTGGAGGAGATTTTAGGCAAGGAAATCATGGACGAAACGGATCAGGTGGCGGACATGCGGCAACTGGCCCGCACGCGGCGCGAAGAACTGCTGCGCCAGCGGCACGACCGCGAGGACGCCCCGGTTCCCTGAACCCATACGGAAGAAGTCATGGCCAAAAAACGCAACACGCCCGTTTATCTCTGCGCCTTGGTCCTGTTCCTCGGCGGCCTGGGCTACCTGCTTTATTCGGGCCTGGGCGAAAACACCGCCTATTTTCTCAACGTCTCCGAAGCCCTGGCCATGCCGCCCAAGGACCTGGGCAAGGCCCGACTGTTCGGCACCGTGGCCGAGCAGGGCATCAGCCGCCCCGACGACGCCATGGGCGTGAGCTTCATGCTCGTGGACAAGGACCAGACCGCCAAG
>DQED01000165.1:0-922 GCA_003525525.1 Desulfovibrio sp. | reverse complement strand
ATCGTGGAAGGCGGCGTCAATCCCGCTTCCGGCGCTTTCGCGGCCAACACCCTCATGACCAAGTGCCCTTCGAAGTACCAGAAGGAAAATCGCGGCTGAGCATCCGGGAAATCGCCCCTGCCCAGAGTCGCGGCGCGCCTTTCCGGAGCGCCGCTCCTCCCGCCTGTCTCATCGTGGCGCTCGCGCCCATGCCCCGGCGGCCGGGAAGCGGGGCGCACATCCGCCGGCCGACAAAGGAGTCTTGATGCACGTTACGGCGTATTTTGCCTTGCTCGTCGCCATGTTGGTCTGTCTGGCCGGCGCGGCCACCGCGCTTTTCGGGCTGTGGAAGCGCGACGCGCTTCGCCTGCCCCTGCTCGAACGCGCCCACCATGTCGTTTTCGTCGCCACGCTCCTGGCCTCGGCCATTTTGACCATCGCCTTGTGGCGGCGCGATTTCTCGTTCGTCTACGTGGCCGAATACACCGATACGCTCCTGCCGCTTTTCTACGCCGTGACGGCGTTCTGGGCCGGACAGGCCGGTTCGCTGCTCTTCTGGATGCTGGCGCTGGCCGTCTTCGGCGCGGGGTTCGCCCTGTCGCGCTCCTACAGGGATCTGGGCGCGGCCACGCGTTGCGGCTACTGGCTTTTCTTCTTCACCATCGAGGCCTTTTTTCTCCTGATGCTCACGGGCCCGAGCAATCCCTTTCTCGAGGCCGTGCCGCCGCTGGCCGAGGGCAGGGGGCTCAACCCGCTGTTGCGCAACCCGGGCATGATCTTCCATCCNNGGCTACGCCGGCTTCGCCATTCCCGCCTGCCTGGCGCTTTCCGGCTGGCTCGTCGGCGAAAAGCGGCCCTTTGCCGCCGTGGCGCGCAACACCGTCATCCTCTCCTGGATATTCCTCACCGCCGGCATCATCCTCGGCGGCTGGTGGTCCTACAT
>DQED01000128.1 GCA_003525525.1 Desulfovibrio sp. | reverse complement strand
CCGGGACAGCGCGGCGACGGCCTTGCCCAGGCGCGCGGCCAGGGCGCGGCAGGCCTCGGGCAGGGCGATGCCGACAAAGGCGCGCACGGTCGTCGCGGACATGGCGCATCCCCTTTGCCCGCGCGGGGCTATTGCGCGGGCGGCGTCTTGGCCGGAAACTCCGTGAAGTAGCGCTCCACGAATTCGTCGATGACCAGGGCCGGTTTTTCCTTTTCGATAAAGGGCTTGTCGAAAAAGCGCACCTCGCGCGAGGTCGAGGGATAGGGCCAGAGGTAGGTGGTCTTGTTGAAGTGCTCGGACAGGAAGGGAATGAGCTCGTGGGCGAAGGAATCCCGGAAGACCACGACATTGGGGCGGGAGGCGTCGTGGGTGTCCATGACCACGGTGGGCTGGAAATAGGGAGGAATGGGATGGGTGGCGGCGGTTTCCACGGCCTTGCGCTGGAACCGGGGCGTGAAGGTCACGCGGCTTTCCGGGAAGTAGTCGCCGAGCGCCAGCATGCTGGCCAGGCCGCCGTTTAAGTCCGGGGTAATGGCAATGTCGAAATCGCCCCGGATATCCGGCTCGAATTGGGGGAACCACCGGCCCAGGCGTTTCATGATCTGCACGTAGCCGGCGAAGGCCCCGAACGTGGTCCAGTGGGTGTCGGTGCGGTAGTAGGCCAGAGCCTGCCGTTTGACCTTGTTCATGGTGGGGCGCAGGTCGAGCACGGGCACGCCGGCGGCCTCCAGGGCGGAGACCAGCTGGTCCGTGCGACTTACGGAGCTGACCTTGTTGAACTGCGGCGGCAGGAATTCCGGATAGACGGTGTGCTTGTTGGGCGCGACCACGATCAGGTAGCGGATACCCCGGTTGGCCAGCCATTCGTAACGCGCACGGTAGATGTTCACCCAACGCTCCAACTGCGCCAGGGAGAACAGCCGTACCGAACGGTAGTCCTGGATGACGTTGAGGTCGTTGTTCTCCTGGGACAAAAACAGCCAGTCCCCCTTGCCCTTGATCACGGTCTGGTACTGGTTGACGGCCCGCAGCCGGAAGATATCCAGGACGTTTTCCATACGCACGAGCAGCTTGCGGAAGCCGAACGTCTTTTCCAAATAGCCGCGCTGGAGCACGTTGAAGGACTTGAACAGGTGGGTGATGGAAAAGTCCGGCAGCGTGGTCGGATCGTTTTCCATGAGGTACACGTCCGGCGCGATCTGAAGGTAATGGTCGGCCAGGGGCAGACTGATCAGGCACAGGAAGAGCAACGTGCCGGCGAAGTACACGAACTTGCGCGCGGGAGTGGGAACCGAAGCCATGAAAATGCCCTAGAACTGAAAATAGATGAAGGGGTTGTGGGTGCCGCTGGCCAGGGACATCGCGCACAGGATGAACACCGCCGGCATGACCACCAGGCTGGCCAGGGCCTCCACGCCGTCGTCCAGCGCCACCGGCCCGAACCGCCGGCGCGCGAGCAGCCGCTCCCGCACCTCCTTGAACCAGGGCAGGACCGGCGCGGAGCCGACCACGGCCACGGCCAGGACGATGGCCACCTTGGGGTTGAGGAAGAGCCCCAAGTGCCATTCCACGCCCGAGCCCCGGGCGAAGCCGGCCATGGCCTGGAGGTAGTGGAGCGCCACGGGCAGCGACTCGGCCCGGAAGAAGACCCAGGCCACCATGACCACGAGCAGCGTGTAGAGGTGGGCGAAAACGCGCGGCCCCTGGGTCAGGCGCCGAAACAGCGAAAACCGCTCCAACACCGAGAACATGCCGTGGAACATGCCCCAGATGATGAAGTTCCAGCTGGCCCCGTGCCACATGCCGCACAGGAAAAAGACCGTGACGAGGTTGAAGTACATCCGCGCCTTGCCGACCCGGTTGCCGCCCATGGGAATGTAGAGGTAGTCGCGGAACCACGTGGACAGGGAGATGTGCCAGCGCCGCCAGAATTCCTGGATGGAGCGCGACACGTAGGGATAATTGAAGTTCTCCATGAACTTGAACCCGAACATGTGCCCAAGGCCGATGGCCATGTCCGAGTAGCCGGAGAAGTCGAAATAGATTTGCAGCGTGTAGCACACGATGCCGAACCAGGCCACGGGGGTGGTCAGGTGCTCGGCCGGAATGGCGAAGATCTTGTCCGCGGGCAGACCCACCACGTTGGCGATGAGCACCTTCTTGCCAAGGCCGATGACGAAGCGATTGATGCCCTTGGAAAAACGCTCGATCCCCACGGTGCGGTGGGTGATCTGGGCGGCGATGTCCTTGTAGCGGATGATCGGGCCGGCGACGAGTTGCGGGAAAAGCGAAATATAGAGCGCCGTGTTGGGCAGGGACATCTGGGGCGGCGTCTGGCGGCGGTAGATGTCCATGATGTAGGAAATGCAGTGGAAGGTGAAAAAGGAAATGCCGATCGGCAGGTGCACCTGGCCGATCTGGATGGTCGGCAGGCCGATTTCGCCGAGCAGGACGTTGAGGTTGCCCACCAGGAAGTTCGTGTACTTGAAGATGATGAGCAACAGCAGGTTGAAGGCGATGGCCACGCCCACTTCGCGCTTGGCGTCGCTGCGTTCGTGGGCCTTGTGGACCCAGATGCCGAACGTGTAGTTGGCAACGATGGAAAGGGCCATGATGACGATGTATTCGCCTTCGCCCCAGGCGTAGAAGAACAGGCTCGCCGCGAGCAGGATCCAGTTGCGCAGCCGGCCGAAGGAGACGCAGCTGAAATACAGGGCCAGCACAACGGGCAGGAAATAGAATAAAAAGGATGCGGAGCTGAATACCATGGTGAGATTGTATGGGTAGGGGGTTCGCGGCGTGCGCCGGGGAGCGGCGGGGGCCTGCCGGCCATATGGCCGCCGCGCCCGCGTTTTCGCGCGGGTGATCGCTTCTACCCAAGGACTTGGCCTTTGACAACTCCCGGGAAGGGATGCGCCCCGACGGGCCCTTGCATTGCCGGGCCGCACGCGTACAAGGGGCCATGCCCGCGCGTCACCCCGATGTCGCCGCCGTGCGCGCCTCGCTCGCCGCCCTTGGTCCCGGCCGCGTCTGGC
>DQED01000407.1 GCA_003525525.1 Desulfovibrio sp. | reverse complement strand
CGGCGGCGCGCTCATCGGCGCGGGCGTCATGACGGCGGTCGCGGCGAGGCGGTAGTGGAAGTGAATGGGGAAGCGGAGTTGGAGAGAGGTGGAGAGGATGATGCCTCCTTCCCCTCCGCATCCACCCCTGTCCCCCTTCATCCCTTCACCCGGGGCAGTCGGGCGAGGGCAGCGACGAGGGCGGCGGATTCCACGGGTTTGGCGAGGTAATCGTCCATGCCGGCGGCGAGGAAGCGTTCGCGGTCGCCAGCCATGGCGTGGGCGGTCAGCGCGATGACGGGCGTGCGGGCCTTGTCGCCGTGGATGGCGGGGTCGCGCAGCAGGGCGAGGGTTTCGAGGCCGCCCATGCCGGGCATCTGGATATCGAGGAGCACGGCGTCGAACGGTTCCTTGGCGAAGATTTCCAGGGCATCCGGTCCGGCGGCGGCTTCCACGACGATGTGGCCTTGTTTGCGCAGGAGCGAGCCGACGGCGAGGCGGTTGATGCGTTCGTCTTCGACGAGCAGCAACCGCAGTCCCGGGGCGACGGTTTGCGGCGTCTGCGGCTCGGGGCTGACCGATTCGTGGTCGGCTTTGGCGAGGGGCAGGGAGCACAGGATGCAGGTGCCGACGCCGGGTTCGCTGTCGATCCAGATGGCGCCGCCCATGAGGTGCACGAGGCGGTCCACGATGGAGAGCCCCAGGCCGGCCCCCTGGTGGGGGCGGGTATTGGACGCGTCCACCTGGGTGAAGGTGTCGAAGACGGCAGCGAGTTTGCCGTGGGGGATGCCGATGCCGGTGTCGCTGACGCCGAGGACGAGGCGGAGTGCATCCTGGTCGTCGACGGGATAGCAGGCGGCTTCGAGGCTGATGCCGCCGTGTTCGGTGAATTTGACGGCATTGCCCACGAGGTTGAGCAGGATCTGGCGGATGCGTCCCTCGTCGCCGCGCAGGCGCGGGGGGACGTTGGGGGCGACGGCGATGCCGAGCGACAGCCCGCGTTGTTTCAGGGCCACGGCGAAGGTGCTTTGGATGGAGGCGAGGAGCGCGCGCGGGGAGAAGGGGGCGATTTCGAGGTTCAGCTTGCCGGATTCGACGCGCGAGAGGTCGAGGATGTCGGTGAGCAGGCGTGTGAGGCGGCGGCCCGAATCCAGGGCCGTGATCACGCAGTCGCGCTGTTCTTCGTCGAGGCTGGTGTCCTCGAGGATTTGCAGCATGCCGAGCAGGCCGTTCAAGGGCGTGCGGATTTCGTGGCTCATGTTGGCGAGGAATTCGCTTTTGGCCTTGCTGGCGGATTCCGCGGCGGCCTTGGCGGCGGCGAGGCGCGTTTCGGACAGGCGCAGGGATTCCTCGGCGTGTTTGCGCTCGGTGATGTTGGTGAACATGCCGACCGACCCCGCAAAGCGGCCCGAGGCGTCGTATTCGCTGCTGACCGCGATGAGCATCCAGATTTCCGCGCCGCGCACGCTTTTGAGCCGCCGTTCGTAGAGTCCGCCGCCGGGAGGCAGGGCTTCGCGACGCAGCATGGCGCGGTGGAGTTCGGCGTCCTCGGCGAAGAGAAAATCGGCGACGGAACGGCCGGCCAGCTCTTCGGGCGTCGCGCCGAGCATGACGGCCATGACCGCGTTGACGTAGGTCGTGCGCCAGTTGGCGTCCACGGCCCAGATGCCTTCGTTGGCGGTTTCCACGATGCGGCGGTAGCGGTTTTCGCTTTGGGCCAGGGCCCGTTCCGCCTGCTTGCGGTTGGTGATGTCGCGGATGACGCCGACCACGTGCCTGTTGCCCGCGCCGTCGATATGGAGTGTTTTGCGCGTCATGAAGGTGCGCCGGCGGTCGTCGGCGTCGTAGGCCGTTTCCTCGGCCACATCCTCGTAGCCGCAGGCCAGGGTCATGGCGTCGTTTTTGAGCGAGGCCGCGCCGTGCAGGCCAGGAAAAACCTCCTGGGCATCCCGGCCGATGATCTCCTGGCGCGCGCGGCCGGCCAGGACGCACAGGGCGTCGTTGACGCGCATGAACCGGCCGTCGGGGCCTTTGACGTAGAAGGGATCGGGCATGGTTTCGACGATGCGCGAAAGCAGGGGATCCTCGTCGCGGCTGCGGCGGTCACGGCGTCGCTTCGAGGCGAGGAAGGCGAAAAGCAGCAGCAGGAAGGCGATGCTCGACGTCACGAGGAGGAAGGCGTTCATGGCGGCGGCTCCAACGGCTCCTTGCGCGCTCCCTGCGAAGTTCGGGAAACGGCGAGTCCGTTTCCTGGGGCCATGGCTGTCACAATGGAGGCGCGGGAACGCAACGCCTTGTCGAAACTAAGAGAATTACGGCCGCCTGACAAGGACGGGCACGTTGACGATCCGGGCGGGAAGCGCCGGTCCGGGGAGCCTCGCCCCGGGCCGCGGCGGGGGCCTGCGACGCATTCCGCCCGGCGGGAGCGCAGGCTCTTTTGCCGGCTGGGCGCGCCGGGTTCAGCCCAGGGCGGCCAGGGTCTTTTCGATCGGGCGGCGTTCGGGCACCACGGGCAGGGGTTCCTTGCCGTCGCGCACCGAGGCCGAGACGTAGAGGCCGCAGAAGCAGGCTCCGAACTCGTCCACGTCGGCGTCCCGGTACTGGCAGGGGCAGACCACGTCGCGGTCCAGCTCGAATGTGCCTGCGGCCAGCCGGCATGGACAGGCCATGTAGCCGTACCGCTTCTTGTTGACGAGCAGGTTGCCGAGCAGGTCGAGGGTCATGGCCATGTCCGGATTGAAGAAGCGCCCCCTGGCTTCCTGCAGGGGGCGCAGGGTATCGTAGAGTCCCTGCGCGTTCATTTCTTCTCGCATTGGTCGATCGCCTGTTCGATCTCGTCGCGGCGGAAGCCTACGATGACCTTGTTGCCGATGACGATGGTGGGGAAGGACAGGGCGGGATTGAGCTTGCGCACGATGTCCATGACCTGCGTGCGTTCCTCGCCGGAAAGGAAGTCCACGTGGACGCAGTCGTAGGGGATCTTGTGCTCTTCCAGGTATTCCTTGGCGTGCTTGCAGTGCACGCAGGTGGACAGGGCGTAGACTTTGATGTCCGAACTCATGGGGGCGCTCCTTGAAGATGTTAGCGCGGCAGGGAAGCGGCTCCGTTTCGTATTCCTTTTTCCAGCCTGCCGGTCAAGTGCGAAAGGGGCCAGGTGAGCAGCAGGTAGAACAGGGCCAGGGGCAGGTAGGCCTCGAAGGTCCGGTAGGTGGTGGCGTTGACCACTTCTGCCGCCTTGGTCAGTTCCCGCACGCTGATGACCGACAGCAGCGAGGAATCCTTGATGCAGGAGACGAACTGGCCCGTGACCGGCGGCACGATGCGCCGCAGCGCCTGGGGGAAGACGACGTAGAACAGCGCCTGCCGCCTGGTCAGCCCCGAGGAGAGCGCCGTCTCCCACTGGCCCCGGTCCACGGACTCCACCCCGGCCCGGACCATCTCGGAGATGTAGGCCCCGGAGAAGAAGCCGAGCGCTGCCGTGCCGATCAGGTACGGGCTGTCCAGGTGCACGACCACGCCGACGCAGAAGTAGAAGATGAGGATCTGCACGAGCAACGGCGTGCCGCGAAAGGCCCCGACGTAGAGCCCTGCCAGTTCCGTGAGCCAGACGTTGCCCGAGACCGAGGCCAGGCCCGAGGCCAGGCCGCAGGCCAGCCCCAGGGCGATGGCCCCCACGGACACGGCGAGCGTCATGGAAAATCCCGCCAGAAAGATGTCGCGGTAGGCCCAGACCGCGTCGAAGTCCCAGTGGTAGCGGATGTGCGCGAGAACGTACCACAACGCGCCGCCAAGGACCGCGAGCAGGAGCAGGCGGACCGCAAGCGGCGAGGGCGGCCGCCTCATTTGACGAACCGGTCCGCCGGAAAAACCAGGACGTAGGGCATGCGTTCGCCGAAATCGGCGGCGAGGCGCGCGGCGATGTCCTTGGAGAAGTCCCGCGAAGCCGTGACCAGGTAGATGATGTTGCCCTGGGTCTCGAGCTGGCCCTGTTCGTTCTTCCAGCCGCCGTCGCCCGCGCCGAGGCGCGTGTAGCCGCCGTAGGATTCGCTCAGCCAGGCCTCCAGGGCCGGGAGTTTCGCCGCGGCGTCGCCGCCGCCCGGCAGGTCCGTCGGCACCGTGAACAGGTGGGCGAAAACCTGTTTGGTTTCGGCTTGGGCCGCGCCGGACAGGCAGGCGGCGGCCAGCAGCAGGCAGCACAGCAGGCGCATTGTGCGTCGCGTCATGTCTTTTATTCCCCTCTCCTCCGCCGGGACGGCCGGCGGTCGCCGCTCGCGCTGCGGACGGGCGCGCGGGGCGCTGCGGCGC
>DQED01000386.1 GCA_003525525.1 Desulfovibrio sp. | reverse complement strand
GAGCCCAGGCGCGGCGAGGTGCGGCCGCAGGGGCAGGGCGCGCGCTCGATGTAGGACAGGTCGCCGGTGGCCAGGCGGATCAGCGGATAGGTCTTGTTGAAGGCCGTGACCACGATCTCGCCCACTTCGCCGTCCTTGAGGGGAATGCCNNCCGGTGTCGGGGTGGCAGATCTCGACAAAGGCGCGGTTGGCGATGTGCAGGCCGGTCTTGTGGAAGCATTCGTAGCCCACGCAGCCGACGTCCGCCGTGCCGTAGCCCTGGCGCATGATGATGTCGAACTTCTTCTCCAGATTGGCGCGCAGCTTCTCGGAGAATTTCTCGCCCGTGACGAAGGCCACTTCCATGTACAGGTCTTTGCGCAGGTTGAGCCCCATCTCCTCGCCCTTCTGGGCCAGGTGCATGAGGTAGCTCGGCGTGCCGACGTAGCCCGTGGCGCGCAGCTTCTGCATGATCTCGAGCTGGGTGGCGGAGTTGCCGGGGCCGGCGGGCATCACGGCGCAGCCCAGGTTCTTGAGCGGTTCCTCGAACATGAGGCCGGCCGGGGTCAGGTGGTAGTTGAAGGTCACCTGCACGAGGTCGCCGGAGCGGAAGCCGCAGGCGTAGAAGCCCTCGGTCCAGCCCCAGTAGTCGTCCTCGCGGTCCTCGGGGTCGAAGATGGGGCCGGGGGACAGGAAGATGCGGCGCAGTTCGCCCATGTCCTTGGTCAAAAGCCCTCCCAGGCGCGGTCCCATGGACTGGAGAAAGATCAGCTCTTTCTTCTTGAGGATGGGAATGTGCTTGAGGTCCGAGAGGGTCTTGAATTTGGATGCCTGGAACTGGGCCCGGTCGAAGCGTTTCTTGACGTCCTCGGAATACCGGTAGGCGTAGGACAGCAGATCCTTGATCTGGATCTGGTAGTACTGCCGGCGTTCGGATTCGTCGAGCACTTCCCGGCGGGAATAGATGCCCTCGGTTCGGTCCTTACGGGTCATGACGGGTCTCTCCTTTGGAGGCAAAATCCCGTGGCGGGAAAAAGAGAGGTTTTATAGCCTAGGCTTGTTCGGATTTCAAGCTGCTTGTGGAGCGGCTCCCCGCAAGGGCTTGGGAGACGGCGTCCAGGAGCCGCTGCCGTGTGACGGGTTTGAGGATGTGTCCGCTAATGCCCGCGGCGCGCCATTTCTCGTGTTCCTCGGCCGAGGTCGCGGCGGACAGGCCGAGGATGGGGACGTCCGGGGGTGTCGCGCCGCCCGCGCCCGCGCGGATGCGCCCGGCCAGTTCCAGGCCGCCGCCCTCGGGCAGCTGCATGTCCATGAGCACCATGTCCGCGCGCGAGCCGGCAAGGACGTCGAGCAGCCCGAGGGCGGAGTCGGCCACGAGCGCCACATAGCCCTGGTCCTCCAGGATGCTGCGCATGAGCAGCTGGCTCACGGGTTCGTCCTCGGCGCAGGCGATGACCGCGCCATGGCAGGCGAAGGACGCGGGCCGGACCGGTTCGGACAGGCGCAGCACGGTGGTGAAGGTGAATTCGCTGCCCTTGCCGGGAGCGCTGGCAAGGCTGAGGCTGCCGCCCATCTTCTCGACGATTTCCTTGGAAATGGACAGGCCGAGCCCGGTCGCGGCGTGGCGTTTGTTCAGGAACGCCTCGCCGATGGCGAAGCGTTCGAAAATGAGCTGCTGCTTTTCCGCCGGGATGCCGACGCCTGTGTCGCGCACGCGGCAGCGCAGGGTGACGGCTTGTTGCCCCTTTGGCGACGCGTCCCGGGAGATGCGGACGCGCACCGAACCCTCCTGGGTGAATTTGACGGCGTTGCCGATGAGGTTGAGCAGCACCTGGCGCAGCCGGGCCACATCGCCGGAGAGGGCGTCCGGGACGTCGCCGTCGACGGCGGCGGAAAACGCGAGCCCACGGCGCGCGGCGTCCTCGGCGCAGGCGGAAAAAAGCGGGGCCAGGCCCTTGCGCAGGGAAAACGGCTCGTCGGCCAGCTCCAGCCGGCCTGTGGCGATGTTGTTCATTTCGAGCAGATCGTTGACCACGCCGAGGAGCTGGTTGGAGGCGTCCATGGCCAGTTCCAGGAACTGGCGCTGGCGGTCGGGCAGCTCGCCCTGGAGCAGCAGCGAGAGCATGCCCATGATGCCGTTTAAGGGCGTGCGCAGCTCATGGCTCATGTTGGCCAGGAACGTCTCCTTGACCGCGCCGGCCGCGGCGGCCGTGCCGGCGAAGGCGGCGAATTCCCGGTAGAAGCTCTTGAGCAGCCCGTGGCGGTCGCCGGGCACGCAGGGCAACACGGCCAGGGCGGCGTCCGCGGCCTTGGAATGCCCCGCAAGCGCCTGCCGTTCCTGCGGGGTTTTGAAATAGGGGCCGATCGTCAACAGTCCCGTGCGCCCCTGGCCGAGGGGCAGGGCGAAGCGGCGCACGGTCAGACCCAGGGGACAGACGGCCGTCGGCGCGCTGCCGTCCACGGGCAGCGCCACCTCGGCTTGCAGCAGGGGACAAGGCCCGTGCCCGGCGAATTCCCGGTGCAGGACGATGTGGGCCTCGCGCCCGGGATCGGGCCAGGCCGGCGCGTCGAGTGAGGTCTGCACCGCCGTCGGCACGCCGAGCAGGAGCGTCAGGGGGTCGAGCAGGCGCTTGAGCTCGCGGGGCGCTTCGGCGTTGAACGCACGATGGGGCATGGTAGTGAGCATTAGCCCTTGCCCTGGCCGAGGTCAATCGGCCGCTTCGTCTTGCGTCGTTTCCGCAGCCTCCGGCGCGTCGCACTCCGGGATGACCAGTCCTGCCGGCACCGGAGGCAGCGGCTCGGGGCGACGGTAGACGGCCGTGCCGCCGTGGCGGGCGAAGACCAGGAAGCCCGTGTGCGCGACCATGCGGTCCTCGGGGCGCAGGCGCTCGGGCACGGGCTTGTAGCGGCGCACCAGGATCTCGAGCACCTCGACGTCCTCGAAGGGCGAGGTCTCCAGGGCCGCCAGCAGTTCGCTGATCTGGTTGACCGTGGGCAAAAGGAACCCCACGGGCGCGCCCGGCCGCACCACCGCGGCGGCCGCGTCCAGGTAGTCCCAGGGCGTGCGCACGTCGAGGAAGAGCGCGTCGGCGTCGGTCGGGTCGGTTGCGGGATCGCCGGGAATGCGGCAATCCGGCAGAAAGCCCGTGGCGATGTCGTGGTGGAAGCGGCTGACCTGGCCCGACAGGCCCACGGCCTCGAGGTTTTCCCCGGACAGGTCGTAGAATTCCTGCCGCCGCTCGAAGGTGTAGACCCGGCCCGTCTCGCCCACGTGCCAGGCCAGGGCCAGCGTCAGACCTCCCGAGCCGCTGCCTGCCTCCACGACACGCACGCCCGGGCCGATGCCGAGCTTGAGCAGGATGTAGCCGATTTCCTTGGGGTACATGATTTGTGTCGAGCGCTTGACGCCCTTGACCAGATCGTAGGTGGAAGGGCGCAGGATGCGGAAGGCGTGGCCGAGGTGCGTGGTCACCGCGCCGCCGCAGCCGGCCTGGGCCACGTCGGCGAAGCGGATCATGCCTTCCTGGGTGTGCAGCACGAGGTCCGGCTCGAAACGCCGCAGATATCGCTTGCCCTTGGGAGAGACGAGAAGTATCAAATCGCCCTGTTTCACGGTATGCTCCGGTTCGCTTGATGACGGCCCTTGTCCCCGCGCGGGGCCGGCCTGTCAAGCCGCTGCGACGCGACAAGGAGGATCGCGCCACGGAAGCCCTACGCTATGTTTTCGGTCCCGTCGCCTCGGGCCGCCTCGGATTGTCGCTGGGCCTCGACCTGCTCGGCGCAAGGATTTGTTCGTTCGACTGCCTGTACTGCGAGGCCGGGCCGACCGATGCGCTGACCGTGGCCCGCAAGCCCTACGTCCCGGCGGCGAAGATCCTCGCGGAGCTTGCGGACTGGAAGGCCGCCGGCCACGCCGCGCCAGACGTCGTCACGCTCGGGGGGCTCGGCGAACCGACGCTCAACAGCGAATGCGACGCCGTCATCGCCGGAGCCAAGGAACTTTTCCCTGACGTCCCCGTGGCCGTGCTGACCAATTCGAGCCTGCTGTCCGATCCGGACGTGCGGGCCGCGTGCAATTTGGCCGACATCGTCCTGCCGTCCATGGACACATTGATAGCGGCCGAATACGCGCGCCTCAACCGCCCCCACGCCGCCGTGGGCCTGGACGCGCTGCGCCAGGGCCTGCTCGATTTTCGCGCCGGCTACCGGGGGGCCCTATTTCTTGAAGTGCTGCTTGCTGCCGGCGTCAACGATTCCGAGGAGAACCTCGAAGCGTTGCGGACGTTTTGCCGGGAGCTCGCCCCCACCCGGGTCGATGTCGTCACCCTCTCGCGCCCGGGTGCCCATGCCGGGGCCACGGCCGTTTCCAAGGCCGTGCTGGCCCGGTTTCGCGAGGCCCTTTGTCCCGCCGCGCAACCTCTTGTCGCGGCAGCGGATGGCCGGGATGCTTCGCGGACGTCCGGGACGGGGGAGGGCCATGGCCCCGCCGCCCTGGCGGCCCGCCGGCCGGACGCGCTCGC
>DQED01000078.1 GCA_003525525.1 Desulfovibrio sp. | reverse complement strand
GAGGCTGGGGTGTCGGGTGCTTTCGCCGCAGCCTCGGCAGACGCGGCATGCGGTTGGGCGGACGCCTGCGCCGCCGGGGCGTCCGGCGAATCGGCGGTTGCGGCCTGCTGCGCCGTGGGGGCGGTCCGGAGCGTTGCCGTTTGCACGGCGGGGGAGGGGGCGGCGGACGTCTCCTCGTTCATGGCTTTTTTGAAATCCCGTATCGACCGGCCGAGGGTCGCGCCGAGGTCGCCGATCTTGCCCGGGCCAAAGATGACGAGGGCGATCGCGAGGATGACGACAAGGTGGATCGGCTCGAACAATCCCATAGGATGCCTCCAATGCTGTCTTCTCGATCGCCTGTATAATGCGCTGGCCGCGCCTGGACAAGGCATCCTGAACAATCTGCAATCTGGACTCGAACTATTTGACCTGGAAGAACTGTTGGCGCGACGCGTCGCGATCCGGAATCGCCAGGACTCCGGCCTTGCGCATCTCGCGTATGGAGATGATGTTCGGCGCTTCGTCCTCGTCGTCATCCTCCTTGCCGGCTTTTTTCCGCGCTGCGGCCTTGCGTGCCTTTTCATACGCCTCGGCGACCTGCTCCTCGCCGGATTCCAGGGCTTCCTCGAAGGTGGAATCGTCGAGCATGGTGGTTTCCAGGTACAATTGCCGCCTGCCGCCGGGATCGAGCGCGACGCTGACGAGCATGTGTTCGGGCAGCGAAACCAGCGCCGTTTCCAGGCCTATCTTGTAGAAGACCGAAGCCAGCAGGCAACTGCCTTCCACGCAATTGGCCTGCCTGCCGGCGAGCGCCTCGCTGATGAACCGCACGTGCTGCACGCCGACATCCTTGGGTTTGACCGAAGGCGTTTTGATGCTCGAATAGCGGATGCCGCGCCGGCGCAGCGCCTGCCAGACCGCCTTCACCTGTTTGCGCACCCCCGCGGCATCCGTCTGGTAGCCCGGAAATGAGGCGACCTCTCCTGTCGCCAGGGCCTCCCGCAAAATCTGCTGCACCACCGGATGGTTCTCGTTGACATAGGCGGCATAGAGCCAATCCGTGTCGTAGTACTCGTCGTCGTCCTCGAAGCTGTGCACGCAGTCGTTGGCCGAGGCGATGGTGACCTGGGCGCTGCGTTCTCCTTGCGGTACGCCGTCCAGCCACAAGGTGGCGGTCATGGTCATCTGCACAGGCTGTTTCACCAGGGTGATCGGATCGGCGAAGGTGAGAAAGGGATAGATGTGATAGGCCTTGCCGTTGCGGGACAGCGTCGCTTCCGCCCGGCCGGGGTTCACCAGCGGCGAGGAAGCGCGCATCTCCACGACCGCCTTGGCCCCGGCGCGGGGCGCGGTCACTTTGACGCCGAAAAGGCCGTTGCGATCCCCCAATTCGTCGTCGTTGTGCTGCATGTCCAGCTTCATCTTGGCGATGTTCAGCATCAGCGAGGGATAGAGCACGCCCTTGAGCCCGACCTTGTCAAACGACCAGACGGCCGATCCGGACGGCCTGGCCACCTCGTTGGCGGGCGCTGCGGCCAGCGCGGATGCAACCGGCAGAGCGGCCGGCACGAGCGCACTGAACAAGCAGAGGACGTTCACCACGAAGCGCGGCCAGGGGCGAAGCGCTGTCCGGGTGCACGAGCACTGGGGCATGGGAGAACCTCCCTGTATCGCCTGGGTAGTGTCTGTTCCGGCCCCGGAAAATCCGGTCAACCGGGAGGCTGAACGTGCTGAAAACAGGCGAAGAGCCGTTTGTCGCCGGCGGTCGTCGTCATCGCCACTTCGTCTTGTCGAACAAGCCGCGCTTGGAGAGTTCCTGGGATTTGTATTTGTCGAAGTCGAAATGACCGGGGACGGTCGCGCCGTCATTGCTATTGGCCGCTATCACGAAGATGGCCGCCAGGGCAATGATGGCCACGGCAACGCTGATAAAGATCCATTCCATGATCTCAACTACCAGGGACAGCGGCGCATGTCATCCCCGCATGGGAAGCGCCACCGCAGTTGCAACGAGCGGGGCTACTTGGAGGCGTCTTGAATGATTCGTATTGTTTCCGCCTTCCGCGATTCAAGGATGAGCAGAAAAACATCCGAACCCTTTTGTCTCCGCTCCCACCACTCCGGTTCGGCCAGGGCGAGGATCGCATCGGCGACGTGGTCGCGTTTTTCCCGGGGCACGGCGCGGAGGCGGGTCAGGCACAGCTCTTTCGCCTCGGCCATCTTGTCCGCGACACTCGGCTGTTTCGTGGCTGCAATTTTCATGATGCTCCTTTGCGCTCGGTCCGGTTCGGTCTGTTGCGGCGAGGCCCGGCCGGGGCCGGGTGCGTCCCGCACAAGGCCAAAGGGACGACCGGCGGGGCGTTCGGACGAGGCCACCTCCGGTTCCTGGGGAGAAGGCCTTGGGCTGCCGGCGGCGCGGCGCATCGGGATTTCCGCCGGTCAAAGTTTCCCTGTTGCCGTCGGGTACTGATGAAAAAACAAAGGGCCAGGAACCAGTCCTGACCCTTTCTTTTCGGGATATGCGCTGGGGCTTTCGGCCTACCAGCGGCGATCTCCGCGGCCACCGCCGCCGGAACGGGGTTTGTCTTCGGCCTCATTGACTTTCAGGTTGCGGCCACCGAAATCCTTGCCGTCCATGCCCTGGATGGCGGCACGGGCGCCTTCCTCGTCCATCTCGACGAAGCCGAAGCCGCGAAGGCGGCCGGTTTCCCTGTCGGTGATGAGGTTTACACTGATGACTTCGCCGAAAGTGGAGAACTGGGTACGGATGTCTTCCTCGGTGGAATTAAAGGAAAGGTTTCCGACATAAAGTTTCTTGGACAAGGGTATTCGCTCCCGTTTTGGGCATGTTTTTTCGCATTGCTTGGAGCTGTACACCGGAAGACGCCCAAGATCCAAAAAAGTATGCTCGTTTAAAGGCAGAATAAAAATATACGCACGATCCGGAAAATGTAAAGGGCAAATAGTCGGTCCCGGACTCCGCTTCGCTCCGAGAGACAAACACGCCCCGATTCATTTCGGATTCGTTTACACGTGCCTTTTTTTTCGCGTCGAATATGGTGCCAAATCTCCGGCAGGAACGGGCCACCCTTTGCGCCGGATGCGGCTTCCCAGGAGTCCCGCCGGGGCCGAATCGTGGCCAGTGTTCCACCTCCGTGGAGCCGGAAGGAGCAGGATTGGAGCACATTCGCAACGAAAAGAAGAAGGGGTCGGCCTTTCGGCCAACCCCTTGAAATTTTTGGTGCGCCCGGCAGGATTCGAACCTGCGACCTACGGATTCGTAGTCCGGCACTCTATCCAGCTGAGCTACGGGCGCACTCGAGAAGAGGATGTCTACGCGCCTTGCCCGGGACCGTCAACAATTTTTTGGCTAGGAACTGTTTTTTGGGGATTTTTCTTTGCCGGCTTGCCGGCATCCAGGTCGGCGGCGGGAAAAAAAGGCCGCCCCGGCAAACCGGGACGGCCTTTTTGCGGTGCGCTGCGGTCGCTATTCGCCGACCACTTCCGCCTTCTCGATGCTCACCGGAACAACCGGCACGTTCTCGTGGAAACCCTTGGTCATGGTCGGCACGGCCTTGATGGCGTCCACCACCTCCTGGCCGGAAACCACCTTGCCGAACACCGCGTAGCCCCAGCCCTGCGGATTCTTGCCGGTGTGGTCCAGGAAGCCGTTGTCCGCCACGTTGATAAAAAACTGGGCCGTGGCCGAATGCGGATCGGCCGTGCGCGCCATGGCGATGGTGTAGGCCTTGTTCTTGAGCCCGTTGTCGGCCTCGTTCTGGATCGGGGCTTCGGTCGAACGCTCCTTCATGGCCTTGTCCATGCCGCCGCCCTGGATCATGAAGCCGTTGATCACCCGGTGGAACACCGTGCCGTCGTAGTGCCCGGCCTTGACGTACTTGAGGAAGTTCTCGACCGTGATCGGGGCCTTTTCCTTGTCCAGTTCGATAACGATGTCGCCTTTGCTGGTCGTCAGTTTGACCATGGGTTTTCCTCCCTCGGCCCGGACGGCGGACACGCCGCCCAGGGTTGCGGCCAGAACGCAGCAAAGCGCGACAAGCGCCCGCAGCCAGGAAATCCGGCCTATTGGCACCATAACGTCAACCTCCGGGAAAAAGTTGTTTCGCCCTAAGGGAATTTTGCACTTTCGTCGAGCGTTAAAATCAACGGTGCGTGCGCATTGCCAATTTTCGACGAACACGTCACAGTGCCGTCCAATCAAACCTTTTTCATACCGGGATGGTGGCATGAGCGCGTCGAGCAAAGGACAAAACCGTGTCGTCGTCTACCCAGATTGGTGCAAGGGATGCGGCATCTGCATCGCATTCTGCCCGAAACACGTACTCGCGGCCGGCCCCGATGGCAAGGCCAGGGTCGTTGCCGAGGACGCTTGCGTCAATTGCGGGTTTTGCGAACCGCATTGCCCGGATTTCGCCATCGTGGTGACCCCCCGGGCCGCAAACGGCAGAAACGGCCGCGCCAACGGCAATGGCGCGCCGGCTGCCGGCCAGGACGCTCCCGAAAGCCCCGAACAACCGCAGCAGCCTGCTCCCAAGGAACCCGACAAGGAGGAACACCCGTGAGCCAGGTCCGCAAGAAACGCCGCGAGGCCTTCCTCCTCGGCAACGAGGCCGTGGTCGAGGGGGCGCTGGCCGCCGGCTGCTCCTTCTACGCCGGCTACCCCATCACGCCCTCCACGGAAATCATGGAGACCATGGCCAAGCGCCTGCCCCAGCTGTCGGACGGCGTCTTCCTCCAGATGGAGGACGAAATCGCCTCCATGGGCGCGGTCATCGGCGCGTCGCTGGCCGGACGCAAGGCCATGACCGCCACATCCGGCCCCGGGTTTTCGCTCATGCAGGAGCAGATCGGCTACGCCGCCATGACCGAGACGCCGCTCGTGCTCGTCAACGTCATGCGCGGCGGCACGAGCACGGGCCTGCCCACGAGCCCCGGCCAGGGCGACGTGCAGCAGGCGCGCTGGGGCGCGCACGGCGACCATCCGATCCTGGTGCTTGCGGCCTCGGACGTGCCCGAGTGCCTGGAAATGACCGTGACGGCGTTCAATTTCGCCGAGAAGTACCGCACCCCCGTCATCCTGCTCCTCGACGAGATCACCGCCCACACCCGCGAGAAGATCAGCCTGCCCGAACCCGGCGATTTCGAGATCTTCTCCCGCCTCGTCCCGACCATGCCGCCGGAATGGTACAAGCCCTACGAGGAGACGCTGCGCGGCGTGCCGCCCATGCCGCCCATCGGCAAGGGCTACCGCTTCCACGTCACCGGGCTCACGCACGATTTGCAAGGCTTCCCGACCTCGCGCCCCGAGGAGGTGAAGGCCCTGGTCGAGCGGCAGTTCCGCAAGATCGACCGCTTCTTCCACGACGTCCAGCTCGTGGAGCATGTCGCCACCGACGACGCCGAAGTGCTGGTCGTGGCCTACGGCTGCGTGGCCCGCTCGGCACGGCTCGCCGTGCGCCAGGCGCGCGAGGCCGGGGCGAAGGCCGGGCTGCTCATCCTCAAGACGCTCTTTCCCTTTCCGCGCATCCACGTGGAAAAGCTCATGCGCGCCTGCCGGCTGGTGGTGGTGCCGGAACTCAACGTCGGGCAGATTTCCCGCGAGGTCAAACGCGTCAACGAGGGGCACACCACCGTGCGCACGATCAACCGCGTCGACGGGCTGATCATCACGCCGTCCCAGATTCTCAAGGAAATATCCTAGGGACGGGCGTCGAAGCTCCCGGGACTGGTCCGAAGGGCGGCGGCACCTCCGCCCGCAGACGGAAGGAGACCCTGCGACATGGCCGAAGTCACACAGCTCATCCACCAGTATTTGCGCCACAACAAGAAGTTTCCCCTGGTCTTTTGCCCGGGTTGCGGCCACGGCATCGTGCTCGGGTCGCTCGTGCGCGGCGTCCACGCGCTGGGACTTGACAAGGACGACGTCGTGGTCGTGGCCGGCATCGGCTGCTCCGGCCGCATTGCGGCCTACGTGGACTTCAACACCGTCCACGCCACACACGGCCGGGCGCTGACCATCGCCACGGGCATCAAGATGGCCAACCCCGAGCTCACCGTCATCGCGGTCATGGGCGACGGCGACGCCTTCTCCATCGGCGGCAACCACCTGATCCACGCCGCAAGGCGCAACATCGGCGTCACGGCGCTCGTGCTCAACAACTTCATCTACGGCATGACCGGCGGCCAGTGTTCCTCCACCACGCCCGAGGGGGCCTATTCCCACACGAGCCCCATGGGCCAGCTGGAGGCGGCTTTCGACATCGTGGAGCTGACCCGCGCCGCCGGGGCCGCGGGCGTGTCCCGGGGCACGGTCTTCCACGTCAAGGCCCTGGACGGCCTCGTCGCCGACGCCCTGACGCGACCGGGCTTCAACCTGGTCGAGGCGCTGACCCCGTGCTTCACCCAGTACGGCCGGGGCAACGGCTTCAAAAACGCCGTGGAGATGTTCAAGTGGCTCAAGGAGCGTGCCGTGCCCCTGGAGGCCTACGAAAAGCTCGAGGACAAGAGCGGGCGCATCCCCATCGGCACCTTCGTCCGGCGCGACGTGCCGGGGCTTGAGGCGCGCTACGCGGCCATGCGCGAGAAACTCCGGGAAATGAAGGGAGGCGCGGCATGAACGGGCACGACATGGTCCTTTCGCGCTACGAGATCCGGCTTTCGGGCCTGGGCGGGCAGGGCATCCTGACCATGGGCCGGCTGCTCGGCCAGGCGCTGGCCCTTTACCACGACTATTACGTCACCCAGACCCAGAGCTACGGGCCCGAGGCCCGGGGCGGGGCCAGCCGGGCCGACCTCGTGGTCAGCTCCGAGCCCATCAGCTACCCCAAGACCGANNCTCGTGGCCCTGTCCCAGGAGGCGGTGGGGAGCTACGCCCACTACCTCAAGCCCCGGGGGACGCTCGTCATCGACACGGAGCTCGTGCGCCAGACGCCGTCCAACATCTTTCGCGGCCTGCCGTTTACCGCCCTGGCCCGGGACGTGGTCGGCGTGCCCCAGGCGACCAACGTGGTGGCCCTTGGCGCGGTGACGTGGCTTCTGCCCTTTGCCAAGCCCGAGGCCGTGCGCAAGAGCCTCAAGGCGTCGTTGCCGGAAAAGATCCGCGCCGCCAACATCAAGGCGTTCAACCTCGGCTATTCCGAGGCGAAGAAACGCCTGGGCGAGCCCATGGCCATCCCCGATCCGACGCTTGGCGACGGCCAGGAGGAGGAGCGCATGGACCTGTGCAACATCATGGCCGACGACTGACGCCGCAGGCGCGCATGGCTGGCTTTTTCCGGCAAATGTGCGATAGGGGAGGACGTGGCGGGGCCGGTCCCGCATGGCGTCCACCTTCGGCCAGGGAGAAGCCTCCATGCATCTGACGGAACACGCCGGCAAGGCGCTCCTCGAGCAAGCCGGTCTCGCGGTCGCGCCCGGCATCGCCCTTGGTCCGGGCGAAGCGGAAATTGTTCCGCCGCCGTTTCCCGGACCCTATTACCTCAAGGCGCAGGTGCTCTCCGGAGGCCGGGGCAAGGCCGGCGGCGTCGTGCGCCTGGAGTCCGCGGCGGAAATCGGCCCGGCGGCGCAGCGGCTTTTCACCCTGCCCATCGGCGGGCAGGTCGCGCCGTTTCTGCGCCTGGAGCCGGCCGTCGCCCAC